>PMLH01000372.1 GCA_003159055.1 Myxococcales bacterium | reverse complement strand
GGCAAGGGCGGCAAGTTCAGCAACGATCGTCCGAGCCGCGATGGCGACAGCCGCGAAGGGCGAGGCGAAATGCCGCGTGGCGGCTCTGGCTGGATGCTGACGCGTGCGCCAGACGACCGACGCGGTCAGGGCGACAATGTGGATCCCACCCGCCGTGGCGATAGTCGTCCTCCACGCGGACCGCGGGATCCGAATCGCCCGCCGCGTCCGCCCATGGGCGATCGTCCCCCGCGGGGTCCGCGGCCGGATGGGGCTCCGCGAGCCGCGGGCGGAAGGTTCGACGGCGGAGGCGCACGGCCAGGTTTTGGCCCGCGGCCCGGTTTTGGTCCGAGGCCCGACGGTGCTGGCCCGCGGCCCGGTTTTGGTCCGAGGCCCGACGGTGCTGGCCCGCGGCCCGGTTTTGGTCCGAGGCCCGACGGTGGCCCACAGAACGCCGAAGCCCGCGGTCCGGGTGGACGCGGTCCTGGCGGACGCGGTCCTGTGCCCAGGCGGCCCGAGGGAGGCAACGGTCGTGGTCGCCCAGGCGGTGGCGGCGATTGGTCCGGCCGTCGTCGGGGTGGCTGGGACGAGCCCTTGGTGGCAGATCCGGCCGATGCGGCCAAAGCGGTGCCAGCGGAAGCTCCAGCTCCAGTGCAGCCGGTCGAGAATCCGCCTGCGCCGGTGCCCGCCGCTGCCGACAGCAGCGAGGGCCAGCCCAACACCGTGCCGCAGTCGGAAGACGCTTCGTAGCCGTCGACGGGTCCGGTGGCCGGAACCGGCAGCCGGAACCGTAGCCGGGCTCGGATCCGGATTCGGGAACTGGTTTCGGATTCGGCGGTCCGATCAGCGCTCCAGCTTCCGCGGGGCCATCTTCGGATGGCGTCCCGAGGTGCGGGGTGTGTCGCGGGGCAGCGGTGCGGTTTCGATGGGCGGAAGCAGTGTTGGCTCGCAGGTGTAGACCATCACGTTGTGGCCAGCCCTGTTTTTCAGGTTGAGCAGGGAGATCGCGTCTGGCGGAGGCTCAATGGTTGAGCTGGCTGTGGCATCGACGGTGCGCGTGCGCAGGGATGCATCGACCGACGCTTGTGCCGTGGTTGAGCTCCCGCGTTCAGGCCAAGCCAAGGCAAGCGGCATCGCAGGCGCCAGTCTGGCGCGACCGAGGTAAATCAAAGCCAGCGCGGTTTGGTCTTCGACGTGCGGAGCTCGGATGCTGGCTCCACCTCCGCTCGGGTACATGATGGCGGCACGATTGTCGCTGTGGCCAAGGCCCAGGACGTGGCCAAGCTCGTGGGTCAGAACCGCCTGAAGGTCGTAGACCGTGCCCGCATGGCGATCGGGTGACGCGAAGGCGTGATCGCATTCGTTGATCTCGACGGTGGCGGCGGTAACCGTTCCGTCGTGCAAGCTGGCGGTGAAGTTCGACCTTCCGAGATCGATGGTTTCGCCCTGCCATCGTCCTCTGCAGAACCGAATCATGACGTCGGGCTCCCCGTCGGCGACCACTTTCAACGTCGGCTGCTCGGCTCGAACCGCATTCCAGGTCTGGGTCGCTCGTGCCAGCGCGCTGGCCAGGTCGTCAGAGCCCACGGTCTTGCTGCGTGCCGAGGCGTCGATCCCAACGGTGATCACGGTGTGCGGCCAGTGGACGACCGAGCCCGGTTGCGTCTTGAGCAGTTCGGTCTTCGCATAGGCGCTCCCCGGACCGCAGAGCGCGATGCTGACCAAAACAAGGCGCAGTGCTGGACGCATGAGCTTCTCGATCTATCGGCACAAAAGACGCGGACATGAAGAGCAACGTGCAAGGGCGCCATGCGTGAATGCGAACTGTGGACGAATATCGCCTGCGAAAACTACGAGACTTTCTTGCGGCGACGATCTACGAAGGAGCCGTGAGAACCATGACACTGACAAGCAAGACCAGGATCGCCGCGGCGTGCAGCCTGCTGAGCGTCGCCGCGGTGTCGGGCGCGTTTGCCGCACCGACGAAGGGATCGGAACAGGACCAGGTTGCGCAGGCGATCGAAAAGGCGTTGCAGAAGCATGGCGCGGACGTCCATCGCTGCTTCGAGAAGGTCCTCGCCGATCGCCTGGATGCAGCCGGCATGGTCGAGGTGGTGGTCGATGTCGGCAAGGGTTCCAAAGTGACCAGCGCCAAAGTGAAGAAGATCGACAAGAGCGCGCCGCCCGCGCTGGCCGCTTGCGTGGAGAAGGCAGCGCTCGCCTGGACCATCGAGGGCATCGAGCCGGGCGCCGCGGTCGTTCTGCCGTTCTCGTTCAAGGCGCAGACCAGCCAGTATCTGGTCTACGGTAGCGATGTTCCCGAGCGCTCGCTCGGCGCGCCGGCCTCGAACAAAGGCAAGCCCGGCCCCAAGCGCGACGCTCCCTTCACGGTGAAGGTGTTGGCCGACGAAACCAACGTGAAGGCGGCGGGAATCTCGCTCACCCAGCTCAACGTCGGGCCTGCGAGCCGCGTCGCCATGCATCGCCATCCTCACAGCGCCAAGATTCTGTACCTCGTGAAAGGTCACGCGCGCTTGCTCGGCCCCGAGGGGGTGGCACCGGTGAAGCTCGACGAAGGCGCTGCGGTCTTCATTCCGGCCGGCTATCCACACGTTATCGAAAACATGGGTCGGCAGTCGACCGCGGTCTTTTTGCAGGCATTTACGCCGCCGGGGCCCGAACGCGTCTATCGCGATCCGAAGGACGCTCGCGGTCGCGCCGAATTCGAGGTCATTCGCGATTCCTCGCAGACCAAGGCGCCGCCCGAGACGGAAGGGAAGGTCGTGGTGGCGACGGTCGCCGAGGCCAAGAGCGAGCCGCTTGCGAAGGCCGCCGGCAGCGTCAAGAACCTGGTTCAGGGCGTGGGGTCGCATCCTATGGCGCTTGCGCTGTTGGAATTGTCCGACGGTGCGGAATTGCAGGGCAAGGGGGAATCGCCGGCGACCGAGATACTGTATTTCATTTCCGGCGGCGGAAGCTTGCGGGTTGCAGATGAGACACTCGCTCTTGCACCCGAGGCAATGCTCTATTTGCCGCGCGGGACGGCATACACAATCAAGGCCGCGCCGGGCGAAAAGGGCGACAAGATCTCGGTGCTGCAATTCAAGATTCCTGTAGCAGGGAAGCCTCCGCGTGCTGCCACGCCCGCGCCAGCATCATTGAAGAAATAGCCGATCGGAAATCAAGCAACCGGACAAGCGATGAACTTCGAGCTGAGCCAGGAACAGAAGATCCTCCAAAAAACGGTCCGCGATTTCTGTGCGCGGAACGTCATCCCGAACGCCGCCCGCTGGAACGAAGAATCGCGTTTTCCCCACGAGATCATCGCGCCGATTGCCGGTTTGGGACTCTTGGGCATTCACATCCCCGAACGCTACGGCGGCGCGGGAATGGGGATGCTGGACCTGTGCGTGGCGGTTGAAGAGGTTTCGCGCGGCGACGCATCGCTGGGACTGACGGTCGCTTCACACAACCTGCTGTGCATGGACCACATCTACCTGGCCGGCAATGAAGAGCAGCGCAAGACGTACCTGCCGCGCTTGGCGAGTGGCTCGGCCCTTGGCGCTTGGTGCCTGACCGAGCCGGATTCTGGCTCTGATGCCGGCGCGGCGCGCACGCGCGCGGTCCGACAGGAAAGCAGCGACGGCGGCAAAGACGGCGGAATAAGCGGGACGCGCTGGGTCCTCAATGGCAACAAGAGCTTCATCACGCAGGGATCGGTGGCGCAAGTCTACGTGGTGATCGCTTCCACGACCCCGGCGCGCAGGCAGAAGGGGCTGACGGCCTTCGTCGTCGAGAAGGGGACGCCTGGACTTCGCACGGGCCGCCTTATCCAGAAGATGGGCCTCTGGTCCTCGGACACCGCCGACGTGGTCATCGACGACGTTGTGGTTTCCGACAGTCAGCGCTTGGGGCAGGTCGACAGCGGATTCTTCGACACCACCAAGGTGCTCGATCGAGGGCGTATCGGTATCGGCGCGTGGGCCGTGGGCATCGGCCGCGCTGCCTACGAGGCCGCCCTCAGCTACGCCCAGCAGCGCGTGCAGTTCGGCAAACCGATTGCGGAATTTCAGGCGATTCGCACCATGCTTGCCGACGCCGCGACCGAGCTGGAGGCTGCGCGACTTTTGGTCTATCGGGCGGCGGTCATGCAGGACCGCGGTGAACGCACGACGCGCGAGTCATCGGTGGCCAAGTACTACGCCGGGCAAGCGGCGGTGCGCGCCTGCAATTCGGCACTGCAGATCCACGGCGGCTATGGCTACACGCGCGAGTTTCCCGTCGAGCGCTACCTGCGCGACGTGAAGCTGGCCGAGGTGGGCGAGGGAACCAACGAAATCCAGAAGCTGGTAATCGCGCGCGAGGTGATCAAAGGTGCGAGTATGGTCTAGCTCGTCTCGTCCCGCCTTCTGGCCAAGACCTCGAACGGGTGCATAATTGATGGGATGGGCTCCCGTCGACGGGACAGCCGAGGAACAAGTCGATCAGGGCTGATTGCCGGCCGTTTCCGTTTGCAGGACGTGGTCGCGTCCGGCGGTATGGGCGAGGTGTATCGCGCGCGCGACGTGGTGTCGCATCTGCAAGTCTGCGTGAAGCTTGTCCGTACGGTCGAAGCGCGCGAGGGCGAGCGTTTTGTGCAGGAAGCGAGGATTCTGTCTGGGCTTGCGCACCCGTCGATTGTCCGTTACCTCGCGCACGGCATGGTTGGCAGCGACCACTACCTGGTCATGGAGTGGCTGGAAGGTGAGGATCTGGCCCGGCGGATCGAGCGCGAACCGCTGAACCTTGCCGACACCGTGATGCTGCTCCAGCAGGCAGCCGAGGCGCTGGCCTACGCCCATGCGCATGAGGTGATCCACCGCGACATCAAGCCGCACAATCTTTTTCTCCTGGAACGCAAAATCACGCAGCTCAAGCTGCTCGATTTCGGCATCGCCAAGTTGACCAACGCAGACCGGCGCCTGACCCGAACGGGAAACCTGGTGGGCACGCCGGGCTACCTCGCGCCCGAGACCATCGACGGAACCGGGGCCATTGATGGCCGGGCCGACGTTTTTTCGTTGGGTTGCGTCGCACACGAGTGTCTAACCGGCAAGCCCACCTTTCGCGGCCACGAGCCGGGCGTTCTCATCGCGAAGCTGATGCTCGAAGATCCGCCGCACCTTTCCGAGGTCGTGCCGGAGGTGCCACGCGCGGTCGGCGACCTCGTCGCGCGTATGCTGGCCAAGAATCCCGAGCGGCGGCCGACGGCGGTCCAAGTCCTGCGAACCCTGGCCGCCCTGGGGGATGTGTCCGAAGGATCGGGCGGCGGCTTGGGGCGAGGACAGGACACTCAGATCACCGTGGTCGAGCAGCGGGTGAGCTGCATTGTCATGGCGACGGCGTCATCGTCGAGCCAGCCGTTGCGCGAGAAACCGGGTCGGGTCACGCCGATGTTGGGCTCTCCCGCCACAGCTCCGACGCTGGCCGAGCTTGAAGCGCGCCTGGCGTTGCGTTTTTCGGCAAGAACCTTCGTTCTCCCGGGTGGAAAGATCGTCGTCACCTTGCCAGAGGGAACCGTGGCGTCGGATCAGGCGTTGCTTGCGGCGCGCTCCGCGTTGCTGGTTCACCAGCACTTGCCCGATGCCAGCGTCGTGGTGGCGTTGGGCATCGCGCGGCTTTCGCGTCGATCCGCCGTCGGCAGCGTGATCGAGCAAGCGGCGCACTTGCTCGCGGACACGCCCGAGGGTCGGGTCCGCCTCGACGACGACCTGGCCCCGCTGCTGGGCGCTCGCTTCGATTTGAGCCACGACGGCCCGGGCACCTACCTTCTCGGCCAACGCGAGACCTTCGACGGAAAACGCGGGCTCCTCGGGCGGCCGGCGACTTTTCTCGGGCGTGGCCAAGAGCTGTCGTTCTTGGCTGGTCTGCAGACCGATTCGGCGTTGGAGCGCCAGGCGAGCACGGTGCTGGTGTCGGGGCCGGCGGGGATCGGAAAGTCGCGCCTTCTGCAGGAATTCATGGCCTGGGTCAAGCTCCGTCCCGAGCCGGTGCTGGTGCTCTTCGGGGCCGGGGATTCGTTGGCTGCGGGCGCACCCTTCGCCTTGCTCGGGCGCGCAGTTCGGCGGTTGGCCGGCATCGCGGAGACCGACAGCGCCGAGGACCGCAAGCGCAAGCTGGCGGAGTGTGTGGGCCGGCAGGTTCCCGACGGAGCGCGCGCGGGCGTTACCGCCTTCATCGGCGAAATCGCGGGCGTCAGCTTTCCGGAACCCGACCACGAGTCGTTGCGTGCGGCTCGGCAAAATCCCGTGTTGATGGCGGACGCGACCCGGCGTGCGTTCGAGGAATGGATGCGCGCCGAGTGCGAGGTCAACCCGGTGCTGGTTGTGCTCGAAGACATGCAGTGGGGCGATGCCGGCACGGTCGGCTTGCTCGACAGCGCGATCCGAAGTTTGCGCGACCATCCGTTCATGGTGCTTGCGATCGCCCGGCCCGACCTTCAGACGGTCTTTCCCAACTTGTGGGCGGAACGTCAGGTCCACGTGATCCAGTTGCCGCCGCTTTCTCGCCGCGCGAGCGAGCGCCTGGTGCGCGAGGCGCTCGGCGACTCGGTCGCTGACCAGACGGTCGCCCAGATCGTCGCGCGTGGCGACGGCAATCCGTTTTTCCTCGAAGAATTGGTGCGTGCCGAGCACGCGGGACGCTCGGGCGAAGTCCCGGAACCGATTCTCGGCATCGTGCAAGCACGGCTAGAAGCGGAAGGCCCCGAAGGGCGGCGCGCGCTGCGTGCGGCGGCGATTTTCGGCGAGACCTTCTCGCGTGATGGCGTGGCGGCGCTGCTCGGCGGCGAGCGCTCGACTGTCGGGGAGTCGCTGGAACGACTGACGGATCGGGAGCTGGTGAATCTGGCCACGCCGTCGATTGCCTCGGACGGAAGCCCGGCCTTCACCTTCGCGCATGCGCTGATTCGCGAGGCGGCGTACGCCATGCTGACCGACGAAGATCGCCAGCTCGGCCATCGTCTTGCCGCCAAATGGTTGATTGAGCACTGCGCGCCAGAAGCCATCGTGCTGGCCGAGCACTTTCGCCGTGGTGGCGACACCCGCAGCGCGGCCTTCTGGTATCGGCGCGCGGCCGAGCAAGCGCTGAAGTCGAACGACCTGGCCGGCGCCATCTCGCGGGTTGGCCTCGGGCTTTCCGCGCTTGGCAGCGCTGCTTCGGACGCGCAGGCCGGCGAGATGCGTGGCTCGCTTTGTCTGGTTGAATCCGAAGGGCACCGCTGGCGCGGAGAAATCGGTCAGGCGGAATCGCTGGGCATCGAGGCGCTCGCCTTGTTGGTCCCGGGCTCGCCGATGTGGTTCCGCGCTGCCGGGCAAACTATCGTCGCGCTCGGCAGTCAGGGCAAGGCGCAAGAGCTGGGCGCGCTCATCGCCAAGGTGCGCGCGGTCGAGCCGCAGCTGGAGGCGCGCGACGCATTCCTGGTCTGCTTAAGCGAAGGCGCCTGTCACCTCATTACCGCCGGACACCTGGCTGCGGCGGATGCTTTGCTGGAAGAAGCTGCGCGGCTGGCCGGCTATTTTTCCGACATCGAGCCGCAGGCATGGGCTCTGGTCCGCAAGGCGCGGGCGGCGCGCGCGGCCGCACGGGGCGACAGCACGCGCTGCCTAGGCGAGCTCGAAAGCGCGTGGGCACTTTTCGAGCAAGCGGGCGATCTGCGCAATGCCTGTGTGGTTCGTTCCAGCATCGGTGCGGTGTATGCCGATTTGGGCGACGCTGGCCGCGCGGTGGAAATCTTGCGCGAGGTGGTGGCCGGGGCGGAGCAACTGGGGCTGCCCGAGGTCGCGGCCATTGGTCGTCGCGACTTGTCACGGGTGCTCGGTTGGCGGGGCGAAAGCGCAGAGGCAGAGCGATTGGCAAGGCAAGCGATGGCAACCTTGGGGAAACGCGGCGAATCGCGCGAGGAGGGCGTGGCTGCGAGCTATTTGGCCGAGGTCATGTTGTCCGTCGGGCGGTACGATGAGGCTGCTGCGCAGGCGGAGCGGGCTGCGGGAATGCTCGTCCGTGCCCCGGCGGAGCGGGCGCTTGCCCAGGCCTTGCTCTCTCTCTCTCACCTGGGACGCGGCAAGATCCACGAAGCTTCCGTCGTCGCGCACGAGGCCTACTACGGCGCCTTGGAGGCAATGGGGGCGATGGGTGAAGCGGAGACCGTGGTGCGACTGGCCTATGCCGAGTGCCTGCTGGCCGGACAGGACATCGAAGCGGCGAAGCAGGTCTTGCTGCGCGCCCGCGAGCGCCTGCTCGTGCGCGCGGCGAACCTTGGGCCGCGCGCGGATCGAGAAGCCTTCTGCAAGGGCGTTCCGCACAACGCGCACACCTTGCGCCTCGCCGACGAGCAACTGGGTCCTGTGCGCGGAGCGGTCAGCGCCCCAGAGGCGCGGCGAGATTCGAAGTAGGAGGCCACTGCTCCACGGTCGACTAACAAGGCGAGCTTGGAAATAGCAAAAGGCCCACTTCCGGAGGAGGTGGGCCTTTGCTGTGGCTGCTGGCGAGAGGAGGCGAGTCTCGCGCTAGAACGGCTTGTAGCTACAAGCCTTGTACGAATCGGAATCCGGACTCAACATGCTGATATCGTCCGGGCAGGTGCGGCACTGCATGCCCACCTTGGTGCCTGGCGTGAGCGGGCCCGCGGCAACCTCGTCCGCGGTCCGCAGAACTTGGATGAGCTGCCCATTGATTGGGCACTTCTTCTTGTCGATGGTGAGCTGCCAGCAATGCGGGTCTACCTTGCCGTTGGTCGCGCCATCGGGGCACTTTGGCATCGACTTCGAGTCTTCGGTGTAGGTGATCTTGCCATCTTTGCCCACCACCGGGTTGCGGAAGACGACGCGGCAGTCGGCCTTCAAGTCAGCCACGGTGGCATTGTTCGGATCGAGATCCGTGTCGTAGAGCTTGGCGTCCACGCACAGGTTCTGCAGCTTCTTCGCAATCGCATCGCCGATACCCTTCATGGCGTCGGCGAAGTCCGGCTCGCAGATACTGTACTTGAGGCCGTTCTCGCCGAACTGGTCGATGAAGGCCGACTCGCGCAAGCCACCCTCGGCGCCCCAGCCCCAGGCATCCCCGTCGAAGTCAGTGCCGTTCTTCGGCATGTGGTTCGGGTCGTAGCAGACCGGCCAGTAGTCGTAGATTTGCTTATGGGCGTCGTCGGCGGAGTTCGGGTTGGGGGTGAGATCAATCCTGTACTTGTTGGCTTTGGAGAAATCCGGCTTGCCGTCGGAGCCCTTGCGGGGCCAACCGAAGATGCCGGCGACGAGGATCTTCTCGGCGGCCTGGTCGCCCTTCAGTCCCTTGAGCTCGTTGGCCAGGTTCTCGACGCTCTTGAGCGGGGTGCAGCTGGTGGGGCCGGAGGTGTCGGTCCCATCCTTGGCGCCGTCGGTGGTATTGGGGCAGGAATCCGTCCTTGGCGCGCAGGCCGTGAAATCGGCTTGGAACGCGGCCGTCGTCGGGTAGCCAGGCGGCGTGATGTCGGACAAGTTCTTGCCATTGCACATGTGTCCACGGGTGGAGCAACGGAGGCTCGCGGATTCGCCGCGTAGCTCGAGCTTGTCGCCGAACATGCCGTCATTGGTCGCAGCCGAACAGTCATCTTCGTCGCTGAGGAAGACCAGGCCCAGGTACGCCTCCGGGCGAAGGAAGGTGTTTTGCGAGGCGTACTTGTCCGTGTGCAGATTCTGGGCGATGAGGGCGAACTCGAAGGCCTGCAGCTGGTGCTCTTCACCGCAACCCACGGTGCCGAGGTTGGTCGCCAGGCACTGGAAGACGTTGTTGATGTCTTGACCGGGTTTGGCAGTGTAGTTGACCGGCGAGCCCTTGGTGTACTCAAGCCAGAGCGCGTCTGCGCTGTTCATGCCGCAGTCGGTGCCCTTGCGCATTTGGAAGTTGCCGAGGTCACCGTAGGCGCTCTGCCCGTTGCTGTCGTTCGGGCCGCAGGAATCTTTCGCGTAGGCGCCACCGGTGCCGAGATCGCTGTCGATGAGGGCGACGCGCAGATCGGGGTAAGTGCCGTCGGATGGATCCTTGAGCGCCGAGATCAGATTGATGAACTGCTTGTTCATCTTGTCCACCTTCGGCGCCATCGACGGGGAGTTGTCGACCATGAACACCAGGTCGAGCTCTCGTATCGGCGCGACCGAGATATAGATATCGGTTTGCTGCTCGGGCTCCGGCACCGGTTGGGTCAGTGGGTGTGAGATGCAGGCCCACCAAGCCATCGGCAAGGTTGGGAGCGCTATCGCCCAGCGAAGGTATCGCCAACTCAAAAGGCGAGTTCTGCGCGTTGTATTGCGAATCATGGAAATCCTCCTGTAGAGCAGCCGACGTACGCTTGTCTCTTGACGGAGTACCTTACAGCAAGACGTGGGCCGATGGAAACACTAGAAAGTTACTGAGATATCGTAGATTTCTTCAGCGCGTCGGACAACCATGTTGGTCGGCTTGCCAACCATGTTGGCGACACACGAGAATCCGAAAGGCAGTCGTCCTGCGCTGTAGCACGAACGGGGGGTGTCCAGAGGCCGACACGCGTGTATTGTGGGCGGCATGAGGCGGACCCGCCAGGCAAAAGGCGAAGGCAAGCATCGGAGGAGGGATCTTGCGGCCCCGACCGCGCCTCAGGCACCCGCCAAGTGGGGCCTATTTGCGGTGCTGAGCATCGCCGCGGCAGTCGTGACTGCGTATTTTCCGGTCTTTGGCGCGGGTTTCACCAACTGGGACGACGACCGTTTCTTCACCGACAATCCCCTGTTTAACGGCCCGGTTGGCGCGTACGTGGTGGCGGCCCTGACGCGCGTCCAGTTCCAGGCCTACCATCCGCTGCATCTGCTTTCCTACTTGCCCGACCGTCTTCTCTGGCCGCACCACGCAGCGGGGTTTCACGCCCTGAATCTGGCGCTTTTTGTCGCGGCGCTGGCACTTGGCTATTTCCTCCTGCGGCGTAGCGTGTCGTTGTGGCCCGCGCTGGCGGCAACCTTGTTGGTGGGCCTGTCGCCTTTGGCGGTCGAGCCGGTCGCCTGGGCGGTCGGCCGCAAGGATGTGCTCGCCCTGCTTTTGCTCCTTGCCACTCTGCTGGTTGCCGATCGCGACGAGCCCAAGCAGCGGTCCACCGTCGTCGCCTGTGTCCTGGCGGTGGCGGCCTGTTTGGCGAAGACGTCGGCTGTGGTGCTGCCGATCGTGCTTTTCGCGTGGCTCTTCTACGTTCGCGAGCTGCCGTGGCGGACGGCCCTTCGTCGGTGCGTGCCTTTTGCGGTGATCGTGCTGGTCTTCGCCGTCCCGGTTCCGTTCATCTGGCAGAAGAATCACATGATCCCGTCCAGCCGCCCCTTGCCGGTCGCGCTGGACGTGCTGGGTACCATCGGCGTCTATGTGGCGCACGTGTTCGCCCCGAGCCGGCTGTCGCCGGTCTACCCGACGATGGCCCGAGGTCAGGCCTTGGCCGGACTTTTGACCATCGCTGCGCTTCTCGTCATTGTCGGACTCTGGCGCCGGCTGCCGTCGGCCGCGAAATTCGCGGTGGTGGTTTTCGTGGGCTGCCTTTTGCCGGTCTCGAACCTCACGCCGGTCTACTTCCGCTTTGCCGACAGGTACGCCTTGCTGGCCGTCGCGATGCTGGCGTGGCCCTTGGCGAAGCTTTTCGCCTGGCCGCCGCTGCGCAAGGTCGTGCAACTGGCGGTTCCGATTGTGCTTGGGATCGAAATGTGGGCCACCATGGGTCTGGTTCCGATCTGGAACGACTCGCTGTCGCTTTGGCAGCACGCCACCGTCGCGCAGCCGGCGGCTGTCTACGGGCACCTCAAGCTTGGTGAAACCTATCGTGCGGAGAAGCGCTACCACGACGCTGCCGGTAGCTACTTGCGCGCTGGCGAGATCGAGCCCCACGGCATCAAGGGACCTGCGGGGCTCTTGCACACGCTCGGTGAAAGGGCCGAGGCCGAGGGACAGATTCCTGCCGGCAGCACGAAAGAGTGGGAACAGACCATGGGCGAGAAGGGTTTCGACGGCCGCCAGATGGATACCTTGATCGAAACCACCGATCTGACCGGGTGTCGGTCGTGTGCCGAGGCCATGCTGTGGCTCGGCCTTCGCATGTTCCCGCAGAAAGACAAGGCACTCGTTTCTTTCGCGCGCAAAGCCGTCCAGCGCGGCCGCCCCAGCACCGCCATGGTGTACTTGAGCGAGGTTCGCGATACCAACACCGAGGGGCTGATGGACGTCGTGCAGCTGATGAAGGAAAAGCAGGCACAGAAGTGACCGGTGGCCGGTGCCGAACCGGTGGTCGGTGCCGGATCCGTGGCCGGAACCGGATCCGGCTCTTTGCTGCCGGTTCCGGTCAGCTACTTCGCGCCGGCCAATGCACTTGTCTCGGATGCGCCTCCGTCGGGCGGCGGCGGTAGGTCTAGGATCGCTTCCGGCGGCGGCGGCCCTTGCGGCGCACTGGATGGGCTGCGCTTCGGCTTGTGCGTGACGATCCAGTCCGCGATGCGCGCGACGTCGCCAAAGCGGGTCAGGTCGCCCTCGGTGGCCAGCAGGGAGATACCGTAGTTGTGGCCGTCGATCCGCGTGGCGATGACCAGGCAATAGCGGGCGCTGTCGTTGTAGCCGGTCTTGCCACCGAGGACCTGCACATTCGCGCGCGCGGCAGGGCGGTGCGTGCTGATGTAGTGGATGGGCGGCTTTGAAACCGGATGGGCATCGTACTCGGGGCGCTTCACGATGGGGCCGAGCACCGGGTGCGCCATCGCAGCCTTCAGCATTTCGATGGTTTCGCGCGGGGTCGACTGGTTGTCGGCGGAAAGCCCGGTCGGTTCGCGGAAGCGCGTGTAGCGCAGCCCAAGGGATGCGACCTTGCGGTTGATCGCCGCCGTGAACTGCGCGGTGCCCAGGCCGACCGCGCGCCCAAGAGCGGAAACCGCACGATTGTCCGAGCCGAGGAGGGCGGCGTGCAGAAGATCGCGGTTGGAAAGGGTCATGCCCTCCAGCAAGCGCGACTTTGCACCACCGCGGGCGACGTCGACGTCGACTTGTTTGATCGTGGTCAGGCCGTCGAGGTCGAGGTTCTTGTCCATCACCGTCAGTGTGGCGCCGAGCTTGGAAATCGAAGCAATCGAGCGCGGCAGGTCCGGCTTGCGCGCGAACAATTCCTGTCCGGTGTCGAGATCGATGACCAGCGCCCCCAGCGACTGCACGTTCGGCTGGCTGCCCTTCATCGCCGCCACGTGCTTCTCCGAGTGGTGGTGCTTGGGCGGTTGGGTCGCTCTGGCGGTCTTCTTTCCGTTCTGCTTGCCTGACTTCTTGTCGGTTTTCTTGTCTGTCTTCTTCGCGCCGGGCTTGCCAGGCTTGGCGGCCTTGTCGCTCTTCTTCGCTGGCGCCTTGGCCGCTGGCTTGGCTGCTGCTTGAACGTGTGCAGGCCCCATGACCGTGAGAAAAGCGCAAGCCCCGAGCATCTGAATCCAAATGCAGCGCGGTCGGGTGGGGCGTTTCGATTGAGAAGACTGCGTCATCAATTGCATCGGCCGGCGGTGTCTTGCTTTCGTATCACGCCAACCCAGGCTTGCGGAAGCGTCCCCGCAACCATTCGACGACCGATCGGCTGTGGTGCGTTTTCAGCAGCGACAGCCCGAGCATCAGGGCGGTGAGCGCCAGAATCATGAGGGTGGCTCCCAGAAGTTGGAAACGTCCGCGCAACGCGAACACGAAGCTGCCGTAGCAGAGCTCGATGTGCACCCAGTAAATGAGCAGCGAAGTCTGTCCGAGTTGGCGGAACACGGAAAAGCGTCCGCGCGAAAGGCGGCACCAGAGAAAGCCGATTCCGCTGAGTGTGGCGATCAGGCCGAGCCGGTGGAAGAAGGTTCCCGGGCCCATTTGCCTGATGACCTCCGACGGGTAGCGAATGATGGTCGGATCG
>PMLH01000155.1:173-3654 GCA_003159055.1 Myxococcales bacterium | reverse complement strand
CTCCCAGGGTTTCCATCACGAACGAAGAATCGTGACTGCTACGCCGACTTGACCTTCTTGATCTCGGCGATGAGCTGCGGCAGCGACGCCTCCCAGGTCGCAACCAACCCGTAGTCGGCGACTTGGAAGATCGGAGCTTCTGGGTCCTTGTTGATGGCCACGATGACCTTCGAGCTCTTCATGCCTGCGAGATGCTGGATGGCGCCGGAGAGTGCGACCGCGACGTACAGCTCGGGCGCGACCACCTTGCCGGTCTGGCCGACTTGCAGATCGTTCGGCACCATGCCGGCGTCGCACGCGGCGCGGCTGGCACCGAGCGCGCCGCCCAAAAGGTCGGTCAGCTCTTCCAGCACTTTGAAGTTGGCCGCTTCCTTCATGCCGCGTCCGCCGGAGACCACGACCTTGGCTTCGGCAAGATCCGGACGCGTGCTCTTGGTCGCGAGCAAGGCCAGAAGCTCGCTGCCGAGGGCGTCGACGGCACCGACCGCCTTGGTATCGACCGCGCCCGCGCTGGCCGCCGGTGCGGCCGGGGCGAAATCGGTCTGGCGCGCGGTGCATACCACGACTGGCGTCGTGACCTCCACGTCGGTCAGGGCGTTGCCTGCGTAGGTCGGGCGACGGAAAGACTTCGCGCCTAGCACGGCGACGAAATCGCTGGCCATGCCGGCCCCAAGCAGAGCCGCCGCGCGCGGCAGGACGTCCTTGCCGGTTGAGGTGGCCGAGGCGACCAGCGCCGTCGCCCCGGTTTCCTTGACCGCGGCCGCAAGCAGCGGCGCCCAGGTTTCCGCCAGGGCTGCCGACAATGCCGGGCTGTCGTAGCACAGCACCTTGTCGACGAAGCGGGCCGCATCGGCCGCCGCCGCGCCGACGGAAGCGCCGATCACGACGCCGATGACCGGACCGCCGTGGTGCCTGGCCAATTCGCGCGCCGCAGTCACCGCGGGCAGCGACGAGCTGCGAAGGTTCGTTGCAGTGGTTTCGAGAAGAACGAGCGTTGCCATTAGATCACCTTCGCTTCCGTGTGCAGCTTGGAAACCAACTCCTCGACCGAGGCCACTTTGATGCCGGCCTTGCGCGACGGGGGATTTTCGTGGCGCAGGCTCTTCACCAAGATGCCGCCCGAGACGCCGAGCGATTCCGCGGTGATCTCTTTCAGCTCCTTCTTCTTCGCGGCCATGATGCCCTTCAGCGACGCCAGTCGCTGCGTGTCTTCCCATTCGGCGTCGGCACCCGAGAGCGCCTCGTTGCGCACGGCTCTCTTGCCGATGATGCGCAGATCGACGGTCGTGACCGCGGGCAAGCGCACGCGGCGCTCTTCCACGCCGGTGTCGACTTCGCGCTGGACCGTTGCCGACTTGCCGTCGGCCGCGAGCACCAGCGAGGAAAGGAACGTGGCCTGCGGCCAACCGAGGTAGCCGGCCAAGAGCTGCCCGACTTGATTGTCGTCGCCGTCGACCGCCTGCTTGCCCATGACCACCAAGTCCGGCTTTTCCGACGCGACCACCGCCTTCAAGGTGCGGGCGACCAAGTCCGCATCCAGGGCCGCGTCGTCCCCGGCAATCAAGATGCCACGATCCGCGCCCATGGCCAGAAGCTGCCGTAGTTGCGTGGCCGTGTCTTTCGGTCCGATGCTCACCACCACCACTTCGCCCGAGCGCTCGCTGCCCTTGCTCTTTTCCGTCAAGCGCAGCGCTGCTTCCACGGCGTACTCGTCGAACGGATTGACTTGCCAGGTGGTGCCGGCCAAATCGACGGCACCGCCGCCGACCTTCAACTTCAGCTCAGGATTGGGAACTCGCTTACAAGGTACAAGGATCTTCACGCAAACCTCCTTCACGGGTGAATCTCTGTCGAGGGAACCTAAGCAACAGTGCGGGCTAGGGTGTCGTCGTTTGCAGCGCTTCTTCCAGGTGGGCCAGGATCTTCTCGTTGGTGTCGACCAGCCACACGGTTACTGGACTCTGCTGCTTGTGCGCTCGCAATTCATTGACCATCGCGCGCGCGGCCTCGGCCGGGTCGGCACCG
Source organism: Myxococcales bacterium (assembly GCA_003159055.1). The sequence goes on along the minus strand of PMLH01000155.1, from coordinate 1,629 downwards.
CCCAGGCCGGTGCCAAGGCCGGGAACCGCGATGACCTGAAAACCGCGTTGATGGGCCGCGAGCAGCGCCGCCCGCATGGCCCGGCGGACATTCTCCACCGACACCTTCTGCCCTGGCTCTTCCATCGTGGGTGTGTGAATCACGTTGTGCGCCCACAGGGTGCCGGCGTTGGTCACGACGGCCGCTCCGACGGCAATCGGGGCCAGCGACATGGCCTCGCGCTGGATGGTCGGTCCGCCTTTGCGCGAGAGGATCGCAGCCACACCGCCACCCATGATCCCCAGCGAGTTGCCAGGGCTGACGACGGCATCGACTGCCATCTCGCTGATATCGGACTTGGCCAGGTGAATTTGCATAAGGTCGGACGCCGTCGGGTTGAACGGCCGAGCCACCGTAGCATCAAGCTTGTGCCGCCTTCAAGGGGGCCGTCAGATCCGTGTGCAGGGCGTCGGAGTTAGCCGCGGAGCTGCAGCGCGCCTTTCAGCATTTCGAAGCTGGCCGGCAGGCATCCGGGGGTTTCACCGTCGATCTCGACCGGAATCTCGGCCTTGCTGTCGACTGGCGTCACGCGCAGACGGCGGCAGCGGACCTGGCGGACTTCCTTCATAGACAGGTGATTGCCCGAGTAGATGCGGTGAATCTTGGCCAGGACTTCGATGCGGCCGAGGTCGCCCACGGTCACGAAATCGAAGTGCCCGTCGTCGAGAATCGCTTCCGGGCAGATTTTCATTCCGCCGCCGAAGAAGCGCCCGTTGCCGATCGCGGCCAGCAGCAGGGTCATGTGCCGTGCCTCGCCGTCGTCCACAGAAACCATGACCTCGGCGTTGTCGTAGGTGACGAGCGACCGGACCACGGCGGAAAGGAAGGAGACCCGGCCACCGAGTCGCTTGGAAGCTTGGTTGGCGCGCTCGGCGACTACACTGGAGAAACCGACCGAGGTCACGTTGACGAAGTGCCGTGACGCTTGCTTGCCGTCATGGGTCATGTAGGTGACTCGCCCGACGTCGAGGCTGCGCGGAATGCTCTTGCGCACGTGCTCGGCCGCGGCGAAGAGCTGGCTTTCGATGCCGAGGCTGCGGCGGAAATCGCCGCCCGTGCCGCGGGGAATGATACCGAATTCGGCCTTGCCCCCGGCCGCCACCAGCCCGTCGGCCACCTCGGAAATCGTCCCGTCGCCGCCGAACGCAACCACGAGCCTGCGTCCGGCGGTGGCTTCCTCGTGCGCGATGGTGCGCGCGTGGCCGGGGCGCTCGGTGAAACGCGCGTCGAAGGTGCCAAGTCCGTCGCTGAGCGGCCCGACGACGCCGGCCCAGCGCTTTTCGCTAAGGCCGCCGCCGGAGCGCGGGTTGACGATGACAACGGGCTTGTCCACGACCGGAAAATAGCACATGCCGCACTTTGTGGCCGCTGCTCGCACACTGAACGTGACGAACGCAGATCATCGGGTAAACTGCGC
>PMLH01000155.1:0-155 GCA_003159055.1 Myxococcales bacterium | reverse complement strand
CGGCGTGGACAAGGACTTCTTCGGTGAAGCTCGCCCCGCCGACGGCATCACGGTGGGCTACCTGCCTCAGGAGCCGCAGTTGGATGCGACCAAGGATGTGCTTGGCAACGTGGAGGAGGCAGTGGCCGGCGCCAAGAAGCTGCTCACGCGCTTCG
>PMLH01000541.1 GCA_003159055.1 Myxococcales bacterium | reverse complement strand
TCGACGACTTTGGTGTCACCGGTGACGATGTTGACGGAAGCCATCTTCGCCGTGCGGGCCATCGACGCGACGACCTTGTCGAAGGTCGCCAGTGGCAGACCTTCCTCCAAGATGAACGCGGCGGAAAGACAGAGCGGACGGGCGCCGCACATCGCCAGGTCGTTCACCGTCCCGGTGACGGCCAGGGTTCCGATGTCACCGCCGGGAAAGAACAGCGGATGCACGACGTAGGAATCGGTGGTGAAGGCAAGTCGCCCTCTGGCGACTGCCATGACCGCGCCGTCGTGGCGCGATTCCAGCGGCTGGTTGCCGAACGCCGGGAGCACCGAACGTTCGAGCAGGTTGTGCATCATGCGCCCGCCGCCGCCGTGGGCGAGGGTTACGAAATCCTGGTTGGTGATGGGCAGAGGACAGTTTGCGGCTAAATCTGGATTGGGCGGGGCGGCCATGGCTGTCAACCTTGCTCGGCAGGGGGGTGTTTGTCGGGCTGGCGGCGTCGGTAGCGGTGGTAGGCGGCGCAAGCGCCTTCGCTGGAAACCATGGTAGCGCCCAGGGGTCGCTCGGGGGTGCAGCGCACGCCGAACGCCGGACATTCGTGCGGCTTCTTCACGCCGCGCAAGACCTGGCCACTGATGCATTCCGAGTCTTCGTCGACGTGATAGCCGGCCACGCCGAAGCGCAGCTCGGCATCGTAGGCGGAAAACTCATCGGTCAATCCATAGCCACTCATCGGGATCTCGCCGACGCCGCGCCACTTGCGCGAAACCACGCGAAAGACCTTCGCCATCAGCGCCTGCGCCGGAAGATTGCCTTCACGCTGGACCGAGCGCGCGTATTGATTCTCGACCTCGGCGCGTCCGGCTTCGAGTTGCCTGACACACATGAGGATGCCCTGCAAGATGTCGAACGGCTCGAAGCCCGTGACGACGATGGGCACGCGATATTTCTTCGCGAGTTGAAAGTACTCCTCGAAGCCCATCACCGTGCACACGTGTCCGGCAGCCAAGAAGCCCTGGGTGCGATTGTCGGGCGCGCTGAGGAGCGCAGCAATGGCGGGCGGCACCAGCACCTGCGAGACCAAGACCGAGAAATTGGGGATCTTCTGTGCGTGGGCTTGGAAGACCGCCATCGCGTTGGCGGGAGCTGTGGTCTCGAAGCCGACTGCGAAGAAGACCACCTGACGCTGCGGGTTTTCGCGCGCCAGCTTCAGCGCATCCAGCGGCGAGTACACGATGCGCACGTCGCCGCCCTTGGCCTTGACCGAGAATAGATCGCCGCCACTGCCGGGGACGCGCAGCATGTCGCCGAACGAACAGAAGGTGACCTCCGGTCGCGCCGCGATCTGCAACGCCTTGTCGACGATTTCGAGCGGCGTCACGCACACCGGACAACCGGGCCCGTGCAGGAGCGAAATCTGCTTGGGCAGAAGCTCGTCGATACCATACTTCACGATGCTGTGGGTTTGTCCGCCGCAGACCTCCATGATGGACCACGGTCGCGTGGTGATGCGAGCGATGGCTTGCGCAAGCTGCTCGGCCTGCGCTTGGTCACGATACTCGTCGACGAACTTCAAGGTTTGTCCTCAAGCTCGGAGAGCTCGCCGATTTGCCGGAAGTAGTCCAGCGTCTGTGCCGCCTCGGCCTCGTCGAGGACGCTGATGGCAAAGCCAGCGTGCACGAGGACGTAGTCGCCGACCTTCGCTTCCGGCACGAACGCCAGGCACGCCTCTTTGCCGACACCGCCGAAGCTGACTTGCCCCATGCGGCTCGTATCACTGCCGCTGATGCTGAGGATCTTTCCTGGAACCGCCAAGCACATCGATCAGTCCTTTCGCGATAGCATCGCACGTTTTGCCGCGACAATCTGGCCGAGGGCGATGCCACCGTCGTTGGGCGGTACGCGCTGGTGCCAGTAGGGGCGCAGCCCGGCCGCACGCAGGCGCGAAACCATTCGTTCGGTCAGATAGCGGTTTTGAAAACAGCCGCCGCTCAGCGCGACTCTCTCCGTCTTCATTCGTGTCGCCACCGCGACGGCCATGTCGACCAGGGTGTTGTGGAAGCGAGCAGCCGAGGCCGCCCTGTCTGGCTGTGCGAGCACGGACCTGACCATCGGCTCCCAGTCGAGCACCATGCACGCACCTTCGTCACGGATGGCATACGGATACGAATTGTCCTCTTTCTGGTCCGCGAGGGCAAACTCCAGGTCCATGGCCGCCTGTCCCTCGAAACTTGCCACCTGCCGCAGGTCGAGCAGCGAGGCGAATGCGTCAAACAACCGCCCGGCGCTGGTGGTGACGGGAGCGTTGAGGCGTCGCTGCAGCATTTTTCGCAAGGCCGTCAACTCGGTGCTCGAAAAGGCGCGCAGGGGCGGCGAATCGAGCTCGAACGCGGCATCGCCAAGGATTTCATAGAGCACCGCCAGCGCCACCCGTCGCGGCTCTCGCACCGCCTTGGCGTTGCCTGGCAGCAGAAACGGCCGAAGATGGGCGACTCGGCGAAAACCGTCGGTCGTGACGTGGAGGAACTCGCCACCCCATATCGTCCCGTCGGTTCCCATGCCGCTGCCGTCCCAGGTGATGGCCAGGACCGGTGGGTCCAGCCGATTTTCCGCCATGCAGGCGAGGGCGTGGGCGAAGTGATGTTGAACCTCGACCACCGGCAGGCCAGAACGGCGCGCATGCTGCGAGGATAGGTAGTCCGGGTGCAGATCGCAGGCGACGGCTGTTGGTCGCAGCTCGTAGAGCCCCCGAAACGCATCGAGGACCTGCTCGAATGCGTGGAACGACGCCTCGGTTTCCAGGTCGCCGATATGTTGGCTGATGAAGACGTCGGAGTGCACGGCGGCAGCAATCGTGTTTTTCTGGTGGGCCCCGAAGGCAAGCACCGTCGGCAAGTCGCCCGCAACTTCGACCGGCAGCGGGGCGAAACCGCGCGCGCGGCGAATCACCAATTCACGCCCGCACACTTCGCGCACGATGGAGTCGTCGACGTGCCTCAGGATGGGGCGGTCGTGGACCAAAAAGAGATCCGCAATTCCGCCCAGGCGCGATAGGGCGTCGCTCTCGTTGGTGCAGATCGGTTCGTCGGAGATGTTACCGCTGGTGGCGACCACCGGAAATCCCAGCTCGGCCAGCAGCAAATGGTGAAGCGGCGTGCTGGGTAGCATCACGCCGAGGGTTGGGTTTCCCGGCGCAACCGATGCGGCGACATCGCTGCCTTCCCGCCTGCGCAGGAGCACGATGGGACACTCAGGCGACCGCAGGAGGCGCTGTTCGACGGGAGACGCATGGCAAAGCCGCAGAGCTTGCTCGAAGGAAGGCACCATCAGTGCGAAGGGCTTTTCTTCGCGGTGCTTGCG
>PMLH01000007.1 GCA_003159055.1 Myxococcales bacterium | reverse complement strand
CGCCAAAGCCCCCGGCGCCGTTGCCGAGCAGGACCGACACGTAGTCGCTCGAGTAGTTCGCGGACACTAAGTCCAGCTTGCCGTCGCCGTTCACGTCACCCAAGGCCACTTCCGATGGACCCGCCGGGAAATTCGAGTCGTCGGATTGGTCCGCTCCCGTCGCGAACCTCGTGGGCGCGCCCAAGGTTCCGTCGCCCTTTCCGAGCAGCACGCTGACCGTGGCCGCTCCGGAGTTCGCGGTGACGAGGTCGAGCTTGCCGTCGCCGTTCACATCGCCGAGCGCGACGAATCCGGGATAGACCCCGGTGTCCGCCGAGGGCAGAGCGCCGCCAAACACGAGCATTCCGTTGCAGGTAGGCGGCGGCCCTCCGTCCACGGAAGGTTGCTGGTCGAACCGATCCATGCCGACCTCCTTCGCGGTGATGCTCGCATCCCCGCCGTCCGACCTGACGTCCGGGCCAGCGCCAACGGCGCCAGCCGCATCTGTGCCACCGACTCCGCCCACGCCGTCGCCCGCGTCCGTCACCCCCGAAGCGTCGCGGCCGCTGGTACCACCGACCGAGAAAGGCACGTTCCCTCCGCCTTGGCCCCCTTGGCCAGTCGTACTTCCGCCGGTTGCCACGGGCTGCCCGAATTCCCTGGTGTCCGGGTAGGACGCAAGTCCGTCTTGGCCAGCATCCCGGCGGACGCCGTTGACCATGGTGGACTTCGTGCAGCCCACAACCATCACAACGATCACCAAACCACCGAAGCCAAGCAGGTTGGAACAACGATCGTGGCGTTTCATCGCAATCCTCAAGGTCGAACAGAGAACCTTGCTACGAATCGCGCCATTCTGGACTTCCACGCACGCGAGCACAATCATTTCTACACGCTGCAAGCCGGTGAAGGCGCGCAATGACCAAGCCGGATCCTCAATGCGTCAGTTGGTATGCTACATAACTCTGAAAGAGACTGTCACCGACGATGCTTCGGCCCGCCGAGAACAACAGATGGTGTTGCTCGGTAAAGTTGAAGATGAGACCGATATTGAATCGGAGATTGGCGTCACCGCCGACTCGGTCGGGGGTGGTGTAGAAGACCTCGGATCCAATCGTCGCGAAATTCGAGACCCGCCGTTGGACCTCCCAACCCAGGTACCAATAATCTCGGTTGCCTGTTCCCGGATTCGCCCAGAAGCCTCCGCCACCAAATGTGGTCCAAGGACCGAGACTCTTCTGCAGCCACAGGGGCAGGAAGAGGTGCGTGTGCCCGGTTCCAAGTCTACGAGCCGCGTCGCCCGTCGGGAAATCGAGCAGCGGGTACACACTCATCATCGGGCACCACTTGCTCTCGTTGACGAAGCGAATCTTCGCACCCACCTCGGTGTCGCCGGGCCCATAGAACGCTGGGCCGATGCTCGGCCGCGTGTAGGTGAGTTGGCCCATGATGTGAAGCTGGAGGCCAGGCCAAGCGCCGAAGTTCAAGTCCACGAGTGGCGCGGACCCGGACGAACCATCGCGGACGCTGAAATGCTGGGCCGCAAGGTAGACCTCCCAGTGACGAAACTCCACGGGCTCGGGATCGTCCGTCATGTAGGGCGGTCCGGCATGGCCCGACGCAGACGAGAACAGGATCGACGCGGCAAGGACCACAACCAAACGGCTCGGGCTGTTGGCAGGCCCTAGAATTCGGGATCGTATCGCTTTGGCGTTATTGCGCATGTCGTTGATGGTCTCGCGCACGTCTCTCCTTCATCATCGACCAAGCCACGAAGATGGCGAGGATGCCTGCGAGGATGGCGGAAGAGCCGATAGTTCCGAGGTTGAGGCCGCCCTTGTCCTTGGACTTTGTCAGGACGTCACCGACCGTTGCGCCAAAGGGCCGGGTCAAGACGAACGCAATCCAGAACAACAGGACGCGCGAAAGCGGCGTAAGAAAGGTAGCGAGAAGAACCAGCGCCAGGAGCCCACCGATGAGGAGTGCGCCTCCCAGAAAACCGAGTCCGGAACTGTCTGCCAGAAAGTCGCCGAGAGCAGTGCCGAGCGTGTTCGAAAAAAGGATCGCGATCCAATAGAACAGCTCGGCCTTGCGTGTCTTGACGTCGTCGACGGAGAGCGTGCCCATGGTCAAGCGCCAGGCCGTAAACACGCAGAGCAAGATCGTGATCAAGATGGCCGCACCTTTGGTGTATCCGAGTCCCAAGGTGCGATCCATGTAGTCGGACATCGTCGTGCCTGCCGTGCTCGTCGTGAGGATAACGGTCCAGTAGAGCGCGGGGTGGTAGCGTTTCGACAGAAGTTGGGCCACGAGGCTGATGAAGAATCCCGAGACCAGAATGAGCGAGCTGACGGCGTAGCCGACGTTCAAGGTCATCGACAAGAGATCGCCGGCCGTTTCACCCAGAGTCGTGGCGGAGATCTTCATCACCCAAAAAGCTGCGGCGATCTTGGGGAGCTTGCTGTCATTTTGGTAGGGCATCCCTTCCATCTATCACGTCGTCCTTCCGTGCTCGGCCTCCTACCTTAGGCAGGATCAGGGTGCACTTACGAAAATCGGTGCAAGGCTTTGCGCATGCCATCTTCCAGTGATTCGTCTACTCCCCAACCGTCCACGACTTGCTCTTCCTCCCCAGGAATGCTCGCGAGGCAGCTCTTGTCGTTCATCACGATGATCTCTGCAATGGGGATGCTGGCTGCGAGCGTGCAAGCGGCAGGAGACAAGGTCAAAGGTGAACCAGCGAATGGGTATCGTATCTTGCGCAAGATCCCGGTCCCTGGCGACGGCGGGTACGACTTCGTTTATCTAGATGAGGCCGCCCACCGGCTCTACGCCGCCCACAGCACCGAGGTGGCTGTGATTGACACGGCTTCGCAGTCCGTGATCGGCGTGATTGCGGGCCTTGCAG
>PMLH01000311.1 GCA_003159055.1 Myxococcales bacterium | reverse complement strand
TGCGAAGACCATGCCATTGCCGATCAGACTGCGGCCACAGCCAGGTCGTCGCGTGCTCGTCCGAACGTTCTGGCCTCCGTTCGAGCTGAAAACCTCCTCAAAAACGCGCGCACAGCTCGTCGAGCGCGGCGATTGCGGCGGTGTCGCTGGCGAATTCGCAGGGGCGCATGTGCCGATTCGCGAAGTACTTGCCGGTCACGCCGGCGAGGGCCGGATCCGTCGCTAGCCAGACCGGCGTGTCCGCGGCCTGCTCGGGAGTATCGTGCCCGCCGTAGCCGAGCGAATTGGACAATGTCGAATTGGCGTCGCCGGGATGGCACGCGTTGACGGTGAGCTCCGTCGCCGGCCAGCGCTTGCCGAAGGCGACTGTGAGCATGCGATTGGCCTGTTTGGATTGACGATAGGCCGTATCGTTGTTGTAGGCGCGACTCTTGAATTGCAGGTCGTCGAGATCCAGATCGCCGGCCCAATAGCTCGCCACATTCACCACCCGCGCAGGGGACGATTCACGCAGCTTCTTCTCGAAGGCCCGCATCATCCATACGTACCCGAGCACGTTGGTGGCGAGCTCCATCTCGATGCCTTCGGGCGTCTCCGTGCGCCGACGGGGTGCGATGGCGGCGTTGTTGATGAGCACGTCAAGCGATCCCTGCCAGCGCGAGGCAAGGCGGAAGATGTTCTCGCGCCGCGAGACATCGACGATCTCCGTGCGCACGACCGCGCCCGCCACTTCCTTCCTCACGCGCTCGGCCGCCTGCTGTGCGCGCTCGGGGTTTCGGCAAACCATCACCACCTCGAAGTTGCGTTCGGCCATGCCAGCGCAGATCGCCTGGCCGATGGCACCGTTCGCGCCGGTTACGATGGCCACCCGCTGTTTTCCCTCGGTCATGTCTTGCTCTTGCCTCAGGTGAACTGGACTGATCGCCGCGTGAATGCGCCGTCCATCAAGTAGCGCTCCTCCAGGATGCGCGCGTGGTGATGGGCGTGCCCGGCCATGATGTAGGCCAAGGCGCGCGCCGACATGGGATTCTGGTTGACCACGCCCGCGCGCTCCCACGCGGCCTGGCTCAAATGCCTGAACATGGCCACGTGGCTCTGTCGCGCGAGCGCGAGCTCGTCGAGCAGCTCGAGGAGCGAGCAGTGTTCGTGTTCGGCCAGGGCCGCGTAGGCGTTTTCGTCGAAGCTGGGAAGTGACGTGGCTTCGCCGCGCGCGATGCAAAGCGCGCGGTAGGCGAACACGCGCTCGGCGTCGATGATGTGGCCGACGACTTCTCGAATGCTCCATTTCCCGGGCGCATAGCGAAAGCCGGCTCGCTCGGGCGAAAGTTGGCCGAGTCGCGCGCGCAACTCGCTGGGCTGCTGGCTGAAAAACGAAACGAAGTCTTTCTCCGCAACCAGCGATACGTAGCGCTCGAAGTAAGGGGCGTACTCGGTTGGAGACGGTCGGGTCGAGTGCATGGGGCAAGTCTAGCCCAGGTCTCCAGATGTGAGCAGAGTTTCCGCTCCAGCTCATTGGGCGGCCATAGGACCGATCGAAGCGGTGGCGGTGTGGACAATAGTGTCGATACGGCGAGCTCGAACCTCGGCGGAGACGGCAGCCTCGCGCGACGATGGGCCCTGATAGGACTTGTAGTCGAGCTCAAGAGCTCCCACGAGCCCGGCCCGTACGATTTCGACCGAGCGAAGCTCGCCGGGGATCAGGGCGCCGAACCAGTGAGCATCGGGCTGGCGTGCCCAGGTCACCAGCGCCAACGTTGCACCGCTCGGATCGAAGGTCGGCGAGCCGGAGCGAGCACGCGCAATTGCGGTGTCGTCTCCGTAGAGGGTTGACATCGTGCCCGCGGTCTCGTCGAGGGCCACCGAAAGCACACGCCACCCGAGTGGGCGAACGGGCAAAGTGTCCGGCAGGGCCGCTTTCGCATTCCAGCGATCGCCCGAATCACCCGCAACGATGGGTTGGGTAAACACGAAGTCCGTGGCGTGCATCGGAGCGTGGCATCCGGTGCACTCGCGTACGAATGAGGCGTCCTTGCCGTAGGGCTTGTGGGCGTCGCCCAACCAGCGCCCCCACCCCCATCCGGAGGTGGCGGCATACCGTCGAGCATCCTTGATCATGAACTCGACGTGGTTGAGCGCACCGGGCTTGATCGTGCCTTCCGGCGTCCGGCTCTTCGCCACTGAGATCTTCGCAAATGCCGAGCCGTCGGGCCAAGGGCCTGGCCTTTTCTCGGCGATGGCGCGCATGGCGACGGTGTTGCCGAGGATCACGCGCAACGAATCGTTGTCGAAACGATCGGTCGTGCTCACAGGCTTCCAGTCAGCATAGTCGGGGAAGAAGGGAAGGCCGTTTGGGGCTGGCGCCACCTCGGCTTGGGCCTGGGGCGAGCGCGACGGCTCGGGTGCGGGACTGGCGTGCGCGGCAGTCCCCGCGGACGCGGGCCGTCCGACCATTTCTTGGAGGTAGCGTTCCAGCACGGCAATGTCGTCCGCACGGACCACGGCGTCGCGATGAAGAGCCGTGTACGCCTTGGGTGGCATGGCGCCGAGGAGCGTCTGATTGACGGAGGTGAAGAGGCGCGCCTGCTGTACCTGTACCGGCGCAGCGCCAAGCTCGGAGAAATTCAGCCGGGCCCTGCCCTCCCGGACGTGCTTTGCTACGAGCCAGTAGGCAGGAACGATCCGATCGTAGAAGCGAAGGTTCGTCTCGTTCGAATGGCAATCGTAGCAAGCGCGTCTCAGAGAGCGTCTGAAAAGTGCTTCCCAGGGAGAGGGATAGGGACGATGAACCAGGTTCGCAGCCAGCAGCAACGACCAGGGGAGGAATCAACCTCACCCCCAGCCCCTCTCCGGGACGGAGAGGGGAGCCGGAAGGTGCGTAGCGAGAAGACGACGGATCTGGTCAAGGACGCGGTCGGGATGGTGCAGGATGAGATGATTGGGTAGACGAAGGACGATGAGGCCGGCGGCCGCAAGCCAAGCATCGCGACGGCGGTCGCGCAGGGGCCTTGGGAAGTGAGGG
>PMLH01000298.1 GCA_003159055.1 Myxococcales bacterium | reverse complement strand
GTCGGCCAGGGCGCGCGCGGCGAGCACGCGATCGATGCCCAGACGCGCCGAGGAGAGCTGCCGAACCCACAGCGCTCGCGGCTTCTCGAACTTGACGGTCTTAAGCAGGACGTCGCCAGGATCGAAGATCACTTGAGTCGGCGCCTGTTCCGCTTTCACTTCGAAGGTGTGCGACTTCTCCGTGATGTGGAGGGTCTCGTCGACCTCGCGGCCACCGACTTCCAGGCGCAAGGTGGTGCGCAAGTCGTAGACGTGCTCGCCTTGCTGCTTTTGCTCGACTCGCAACGAGCCCGCGCTTTTTTCTGCGTCCCACTCCCATGAGCATTCGAGCTCGGGGTGTCCGGCGTGATCAACCCATTGGTGTAGGAACCCGTCGAGGTTGCGGCCCGTGGCTTCTTCCAGGGCGCGGGCCAGGTCGCGGGTTTCCACCGAGCCGCGCGCGTGCCGTTCGGCATACAGGCGCAGCGCCCGCCAGAAAGCAGGTTCGCCCAATTCTTGGCGAAGCATGTGCAGCACGCGACCGCCCTTTTCGTACAGGTGCCGGTCGAACAGATCGATGGGCTCTTCGAATTGGCGGCAGACGATGGGGCGCTGGTACTCGCCGGCCTCGTCGAGATAGCCGTCGAGATCGCCGAGCAGATCGAAGTCCGCTTCGTCGCGGCCGCGCGAATGCTCGCGCCAGACGTATTCGAAATAGGTCGCGAAGCCCTCGTTGAGCCACGCTTCGGGCCATTCACGACAGGTCAGCAAATCGCCCCACCACTGGTGCGCCAGCTCGTGCGCGACCAGGTACTCGATGTCCTGGTCGAGGGCAGCCCGCTCGTCGAGCATCGCCTCGGCGGTCAGCGTGGTGGCGCTGGTGTTTTCCATACCGCCAAAGATGAAGTCGGAAACGAATATCTGACTGTAGCGGCCGAACGGGTAGGGGACGCCGATCATCTTCGAGAAGTGGTCGATGATGGCTGGCGTGGCTTGCAGGCTGCGCTTCAGATCCGCTTCGCGCCCTTTGGGACCGTAGTAGTAGACGTCGGTGCCGGTGACGGGCGCGCGATCGCGAATTTCCGCAAACTGTCCGCACACCAGCGTGACCAGATACGGTGAGTGCGGAAAGTCCAGCACGTAGTGCCAAAGTTTTCGGCCCCCGTCGAGCTCGCGGGTTTCGCGCAATTCGCCGTTCGACAAGACGAAGAGGTCGGCCGGGACAGTGCACAGGACCTCGCTGGTTGCCTTGAGAATCGGGGCATCCACGCACGGGAAGTAGAAGCGCGAATCCTCGTCCTGGCCTTGCGTCCAACATTCGAGCGGACGGTTCGGGTGCGCCTCATCAGGACCGACGAAGTAGAGGCCACGCAAGGGCGAACAGTGATACGCCACGGTAATCGAGAAACTATCGCCGCGGGCGCGCGGGCGGTCGAGGGCGATGCGCAGGCGCTTGCCGTCGTAGTGGGTGCCCGGCGTCGGCGCACCGTCGATGGTCACCGACGCGAAATGCATGTCGATGGCATCCAGCTCGACCGCCTTGAGATCGTCCTTGCGGCAGTGGAGCGACAGCGTGACTTCGCCGCGCAGACTGTGCGCCACCAGATCCGGTTCGAGATCGAGCCGCATGTGGGCGATGGAAACCGGGCAGTCGGGGGCGAAGTGGGTCTGGGTGCCGGGCGTTACGAAGGGTCTTGGCATGGTTTGGCTCTCGGGGACGTTACCTTGCGGCCGGGTCCGCGCGCAACGGATGGCTGCCGGCGTGTCGGTTTGGGCATGGGAAATTCGAACCACGAGCGGAGGTCGAGGTCAAAGCCCACGCCGTGCATGAAGTTGTACACCGCACGCCGCAAGCCCTCGCCGTACTTGCCAGGGTCTTCCCGGCCGGGTTCCTCGAAGGGAATCTCGTTACGGGAAAACGCGGTCTGCCGGTCGTCGAGGATGCGCAGGCGCAACTTGCTGGGGTCGCGAAAGGCGGGGCTGTGGGCGGTGAGCGCGAACCTGTGCCAAAATGCCGACTGTACGGCCCCACTGGCGAACAGGCCGCGTACGTAGTCGAGAGCGTCGATGGTCTCTTGCGCGGTTTGGGTTGGATAGCCGTACATCAGGTACGCGTGCACCATGATGCCGGCGTCGGACAGCGCGTGCATGGCGACGGCGGCTTGCGCGGTGGTGATGCCCTTGTCCATCAGCGCGAGCAGCCGATCGTGCGCGCACTCGAGGCCGCCGCTCATGGCCAAGCAACCCGCATCGGCGAGCAGTTTGCAGAGCTCGGGCGTGAACTGCTTTTCAAAGCGAATGTTGGCCCACCACTCGACCCGCAATCCGCGCTTGAGGATCTCGCGCGCCAGGTTGCCAAGCAGAGCGGGTGGGGCGGCTTCGTCGACAAAGTGGAAACCCGTGAGCCCCGAATCCTTGCTTGCCTGTTCCATCCAGCCAACGACCACTTTCGCGTCGGCCGGGTCGTAGCGACGGATGTAGTCGAGAGACACGTCGCAGAAGGCGCAGCGATGCCAGTAGCAGCCGTGGGCTAGGGTCAGCTTGATCCAGGGCCGCTCCGTCCACAGCCTGTGCATCGGGTTCGGGCTTTCCGCCATGGCGAGGTAGCCGGCAGTGGCCAGTGGCGAAAAATCCGGCGCCGGTCGATCGCGATGGCGCAACGTCGGTGCCGATGCGTCGTTCACAGTGACGACGTGGCCTTCTCGACGGAGCTTGGTGCGCACCAAAGCCGACGTTTGCATGACGCGAGCCGCGGTTTCGACGATGCGCAAGAGCGGAATCTCGCCGTCGTCGTAGGTCACGCAGTCGAAGGTATCGAAGACCCTTGGCTCGGAAAGCTCGCGCAGCTCGGTGTTGACGTAGCCGCCGCCGAGCACCGTGATGATGCTCTTGTCATTTGCCTTCATCCGCCCGGCAATCCGAAACGCGCCGTAGAGCGCCCCAGGAAACGGAACCGTGGTGCCCACGATGTGCGGCTTGTGCTCGCGATATGCGGCGTCTGCCAGGGCGTCGATCCAGCGGTCGAGCAGCGTCGACCGCCGGGCCAGCGCCTGTGCCAGGTGATCGAAGCCGCCGACTTCATCGGCCAAATGCTCGGCGTAGCGGGCCAGCTCGAAGTGCTCGTCGATGCCGTCGCGAACGGCGTCGGCGATCTCGTCGAGGAACAGGCTCGACCGGTGGCGCGCAATCACGTCTTCTGGGTCGCCATCCACGAGGCCCTGCAAGGCGCGAAACCGGGGACCTTCGGGTAGGCTCCTTTTCCGCGCGAGCTTCCCCGCCAGCTCAGGGGCGCGGCCTTGCAGAAAACGAACGACGTCGCCCACCGATGCGCCGATCTTGTCTGCATGCGAAAGAAAATGACCAACCGACGCCGGCGGCTTCCGATGGTCGCCCTTCTTCCGAAGCGCCGCCTCGACCGCGGCTACGCCCGATTGCGAAAACAGGCGCAGCGCCAACCCGAGTGAGAGATCCTCCTGCGCCACGTCGTGTCCGTGCTTGCGCAAAAAAGCCGCGAGTGCAGGAACCGCCGGGTAGGCGGTGTTGAACTGCACCATGGGCGGGGTGACGAGGAGAACGCGCATCGCGGTGAACTACTGAACCATGCTAGCGCGCCTTGCGGTCGAGCGCCGCAGCAGACGACGGTTTCTACTCAAGCAGCAGGCGGGCTCGGTCGACGTGCGCAACCAGCGGCGCCAGGCGTGGATCGGCGCTGATCGTGTCGAGCAACCCGTGTGCTGCCTGCGCATACGCGGCCCGGTCGAGCAGCCCGGCGAGCAATCGGTAGCGCAAGAACAGGAACGCGGTTTGCGCCACGTCCGACAGGCAATAGCCGCGCAGGGCTTCGATTTGGCCGGTGCGGAACAGGGCTTCGACCTGGCTGCCGTCAACCCCGTCCTTGCCCGGCAGCCCGATGAGTCGCGCAGCCCCGTGCAGGGACGTCATGCGGGTCGCACCGTGGTCAGCCAGGATGTCGCACAAATCGATGTGGCCATCCGTACTGTAGCGATAGCGGTAGCCCGGCTTGCGATAGTACCAAGGCGCTGAAACCCCATAGCGCAAGCTGCGCAGCATCAGTACCGGGAGGTCGAAGCCGCGCCCATTCCACGTCACCAGAGTCGGTTCCCATTTGCTGACGAATTCGGCGAAGTCGGCCAGCATGCCGCTTTCGTCCTTCCCTTCGCCGATGGTGCCGGCCTTCTTGCAAACCAGATTTTCGTCGAGCCACATCACGCCGATCACGACCGGCTTGCAGGCGAAGATCGGCGGAAAAGTTCGCTCAGTGCCGGGGCTTGGTTGCGCGGGCGCATACAGCTCGGCGTCGGGGATGGTTTCGATGTCGAGCACGAGGAACGTTGTCATGTCGATGCGCGCATTGTAGCAGCAGGTTCGATTGTGATGGGAACCCTGGGCTGGCCGCCGTATCGAGGTGCGCTGGCCCCGAACAAGAGTTACTGTCGTTGGACACCATGGCTCAGGATCGCTCACGCGGCACTTCCGACCCTCTGGAAGCGGGACACCGGCGATCTCTGATGCACGTGCGGGCGGCCCAGCTTCGAGCCCGTGCCCTCCGATGGGCGATCGGCAAGTCCGCGCTCGGATCGATCTTTCTGATCGGCGCCCTGACCTATGCGCTGTCGCCGCAGCGCCACACCGAGCTGAGTCGCATTTGGATTGACTTCCTTCTGGTGTTGTCCACGCTCAACGTCGGTTTGGGGTTGCGCACGTTTTCGCGCGTCCGCCGGCGGGCTGCGCGCTATTGGCCGATTTCGACAGCGCTGTGGGGCGTGCTTTCCATCGTGCTCATCCACTTCCTGATGAGCCGCTAAGGGACTGCGGCGAAATAACTTGACTATCTTGTTAATGAGATCAGCATGCGGCAATGAGAGTTGCCCAGTCGGAAGCCACAGTCGCGAAACGTTTTGGAAGGTTGAGAGGTGCGCTCAACGAGCGGGCGAGGCGACTGTTCGGGGCGTCTGAGGCACTTGCCTATGGGTACGGAGGAATCGCCGTGGTGGCCCGCGCGACTGGAATGGCACCGCGAACAATCGGTGCAGGAATCAAGGAGCTTCGGGAGCTGGAAAATTCAGAGGTCGTGCCGGGCCCGCAGCGAATTCGGCGAATAGGGGCTGGTCGCAAGAAGACGGTGGACAAGGATCCGAGGCTCATGCCGGCTCTCGAGCGGCTGCTTGAATCGGCAACCCGAGGCGATCCTGAATCGCCGCTGCGCTGGACATCCAAGAGTCTTCGCCGCCTTGCGGCCGAGCTTGTTCACCTTGGGCACGCCACGAGTGCTCGCATGGTCGCCAAGCTGCTTCGGCAGATGGGCTACAGCCTTCAGGCGAACCGCAAGACCTTGGAAGGTGGGAGCCACCCCGACCGAAACGCTCAATTCGAGCACATCAACGCGAAAGTGCAGGCGCAGCTCGCCGCAAGCAACCCGGTTATTTCGGTGGACACGAAGAAGAAGGAATTGGTGGGTGACTTCAAGAATGGCGGCAAGGAGCTACGGCCCAAAGGGCAACCCGAGTCGGTTCGAGTTCACGATTTCATCCTGCCTGAGCTTGGCCGCGCCAACCCGTACGGAGTCTACGACATCGCAAACAATGCAGCGTGGGTCAGCGTCGGCATCGACCACGACACCTCCACCTTCGCCGTCGAAACCATTCGCCGCTGGTGGTACTCGATGGGCCGCGCGGCTTTCCCGGAGCCGAGCGAGTTGCTCATCACGGCTGATGGTGGCGGCAGCAACGGCTCGCGCGTTCGCTTGTGGAAGGTCGAGCTTCAGCGTCTTGCCAACGAAACAAGATTTCCCATTTCCGTCTGCCACTTGCCACCGGGCACGAGTAAGTGGAACCGGATTGAGCATCGTCTCTTCTCATTCATTACCCAGAACTGGCGTGGGAAACCACTCGTCACCCATCAAGTCATCGTCAACCTCATTGCTGCCACCACAACCCGAACAGGGCTCACTGTCCGCTGTGAGCTCGACGCGAACGTCTACCCAACAGGCAGAAAAGTCACCGACGCAGAAGTCGCTGCCGTCAACATCCGACGGGACCCCTTTCATGGCGAGTGGAACTACACGATTCTTCCACTAACCCAATGACTTGATCCGCTAAATTCGCCGCAGGCCCT
>PMLH01000012.1 GCA_003159055.1 Myxococcales bacterium | reverse complement strand
CTCCTGCCGCATGAACAGCAGCCGGTTCCTCATGTTCTCCTGTACGCGTCGAAGGACCGCTGGCAAGTCTTCGGCCGTGACACCGATCTTGTAGACGGTGACGGCTCCGCCGAAGAGCTTTCGCCTGCCGAGGACGTTGAGGTCTCGGAAAATGCTCCTGTCCTTCTGACTTAATCCGACTATGTGCCCGTGGTATCCGCTATCGGTTGCCTTCTGGTCCATGAGGGCTTCACGATCGCACGCATAGCAGCGCGAACCGAAACTACTGTGTTGGATCGGTCACCCTTCCTTGGAGATAACCGTGCCCACCGAGAGTCCGCTGTCGATGCCGGAGAAATCGGCGACGTGGGGTGTGAACGCGTCGGTCATGCCCAAGGACTTGACTGCCAAAGGCAAGAGCACGCTTCCGCGCCTCGCAGTCGAGACATTTTCCCGAGCATCGAAGCGCTGTCGTGCGAGGGCTTGCGTGACCTCGCCGAAATATTGCGCCGCCGTGCTTGCCACCACCATGGCGCGATTGGGATCCGTGCCGTCGAGTACCACCTGAACCTCGGCGGGCCGGCCGGCAAGAATTTCGCGTTCGAGACCGGCTGGAAGGACCACGGTAGCCGCGGCATCGCCAACTTGCAGCTTGCCCAGCGCAGCTGCGACATCGCCGTCGAGATGCTCGCGCAGCAGTGTGCGATCGGCAAGCAGCCGTCGAACGTGGTCCCGACTTGACTGACTGTGGTCGCGGTCGACGATGAGGGTGGGCACATTCTCGAAATTGAAGTCCACCGCGTAGCCGAGTGCCCGAGACCTTTGGCCTGCGCGAACGGGTCGAGGCCTACGAGCGCGGTCTCATCGTCGAGACACTGAAGCTGTGCAAAGGCAACCGCAGCGAAACCGCCCGGCGACTCGGCCTGTCGCGCGCAACCTTGCACGACAAGCTCAAGAAACACGGCCTGGGCAGTGGCGACGCTGGTAGCGGCGAGGAGTGAGACGGCTGAAACCCTATGCCAAACCGCGCATCGGAAGAGACGATGCGCGGATCCAGGGTGTCTTGGTTCATTCCTTCGGCTTTGGCTGTGGGCGCTCTTCTTGTGTCATTGCCGAAGTCCAAGGCGTGCTCCATTTGTGGGTGCGGCGATCCTCTCCTCGCGGCCAGCGATCCGGCGGCCATCACCGGGCTTCTGCGCTTACAGCTCGACACGGAGTACTTGCGCGTCGACGCGGGCACCGATGGCCAACCTGGCTTCACCGATCAGCTCACCCAATGGTCCTACCGGATCAACGCCGTCTATAGGCCCATCAGCCGGCTTTCGTTCGTGGCCACGCTTCCGTTCCTGGACAAGACCATCCACACCGTGGGAGGTGGCACCGATCTTACCGCCTCGCACGTCTCCGGTCTCGGGGATGCCGAACTGGGAGCACGCTATGCTTTGTGGCGCTCTATCAATCTCGGCATAGGCCGGGTGCAAGAATTCGCACTGGCTGGCGGAATCATGATGCCCACCGGAGCCAACGATGCCAAGACCACCGACACGACCGGCACGGTGATTCCCGTAGATCCCCATGGACAGGTCGGCACGGGCGGCTGGGGACCGTTCCTGGGTCTTCATTACCGATTCGAACAGGTCAACTGGCTGGGGTTCGCCGATCTTTCGTATCGCGTGCGGACCACCGGCTCCTACTTCGATGGCAGCAAGTACAAGTTCGGCGATGCCGCCTTGTGGAGCGTCCATGGACAATATCGACCACTTGCTACGGTCGCCGTGGACTTGGGCATTGATGGCCGCTACGCTCGGGCCGACCAAGCCACCGCAGCCGGCGACACCTCGGCCAGCTCCGTCGACAACACTGGGGGCACACTTCTGTCGGCTGCGCCAGGCGCGTACTTCAATGCGGTTCGCGGCTTCTGGGTGTTCGTGCGCTTTCAGATCCCATTCTACAAGAATCTGTATGGCGATCAGGACGTGAAGCCATCGGTCGCTTTGGGTCTGCAATACCAAGTGCTGTAGTCCCAAGCGCCGCTGGATAGGTGCCAGAGACTTGGATGGGGGGAACGCATGCGCCGGCCGATCTGCGCTGAACAGGTGCCAGGGACTCAGGATCGGCCTCCAGCCGGAGCCCGGAAAGGCGCATTGAAGAACCTCGGCTACAAGATTGGACGGAGCACGATCAAGCGCATTCTGCGAGAGCACGGCATCGATCCCGCGCTGATTCGGGGAAAGCGGATTCCGTGGTCGAAATTCATCAAGGCACACATGGGAGCCATCGTGGGAATGGACTTCTTCACCCAGGCGCGCGTCCCTGAGGGACTCGGACTTGCCTGACCTTCGCTCGCGGACGAGCGGAGCCCGCCGGCAGCCATAGTGCCCGAGCATCAGAGGAACGACTTCGTGAGCAACGGCGGCAGCGACGGCGACGCCTTGGTATCGAAACGATAGAGCGAGTTGGTGGCGTTCGAAACGACGTACACATAGCGGCCGTCGAAGCCGATTCCACCGTAGTAGTCCCCGAAGTCAGAGTAGCTGTTCGCTTCGGTGAAGGTCAGGTAGCTCAGGTCGTATGCTTGCCATGCAGCCTTGGAGGTGAAGTCCCCCGACGAGTCGAAGCGAGCGAGCAGGTCGCCGCTGGACGGCGAAAAATACACGTACTTTCCGTCGAAGGTGGCGCCCCGGTAGGAATGACTGTCGGACCAGGACGAGGTGCTCAGGCTCGGGATGTTGAAGGTCGAGTAGGACGAGGCGCTGGCGAAGGGGCCGGTCGAATCGAAACGCACGGCGAGCGACTTCGAGTACGAGCTCCAGCCGGGAGCGAGGTAGACGTACCTGCCGTCGAAGGTTCCACCCACGAAGCCCACCGCAGCCGGGTCGACGGCAGTCGTGTCGAAGGACTCCCAGGCCTTGGGGTCTTGAAAATCTGCGGTCGAGTCGAATCGGACCAGCAGGCCGCTCGGTACGCCATCCGAGGAGGTGCTCACCGAGGTGGTGGCGCACGGTACGAAATAGACGTAGCGGCCGTCGAAGATGCCGCCCTCGAACCCCTTGGCATTCGCCCACAGCTTGCTCAGATCGAACATGGACCACGACGTGGCTGAGGTGAAGTCCGCCTGTGTGTCGTACCTGGCTGCGATCCCGCTGGTGTTCAGTCCGGCTGCGGATGGGGCAAAATAAAGATAGCGTCCGTCGAACGCGCCGCCCATGAATCCCGGAATCGGGGCCGCGGTGGTGCCGAACGACTTCGAGAGATTGATGCTCTGGGTGCTGCTGGTCTTCGCCGGGTCGAGCCGCTTCATGATGCTGTCCATGGGTTGGTCGTTGTTGAACCGATCGATATCCGCGGTGGGCAACAGATAGACGTAGTGGCCGTCGAACGCCAAGCTTTGGAATGACAGGTCGCTCGCGAAGGACGACCACGCACCTTTCGGGGGCGATGCGAAGTCGCCAACGGTGGTCGTATCGTAGGCGGTGCTGTAGTCGTCGGCGCCGGAGCTTCTGAGGAAGTACATGGTGCGACCGTCGAACAGAATGCTCTGAGGCTCGAACGGATCCTCGAAGCTGCCGGCTTGTTTCGATTGCCAACAGGCCGGGTTTGTCAGGGAATAATCGCAGACCCCGGCATCTCCGCCCTGGTCTTTGGCGACGCTGTCACGTCCAGCCTCGACGATGCCGGAATCGGGCTTTGCGACATCGGAGGCGGCCACCGCCGTGTCGTAGGCCGGGGCATCTGGGCCGCCGTCCGGTGATGTGTCCGTCGCGTTGTGGCTGCAGGCGCCCAGCAGCAGCACGAGCAAGCAACACGGCACTGAAAGCTCGGTTCGGCGAAAAAGAACAACATTCATAGATCGACTCCTCGTTAGGCCGAGAAAGCCAGAATAACTGACTCTGTGCGTCCGATCAACACGTCAGAGATCGATGCCCAGAGCGGTGGCCGCCAGCCATCGCCGCTCAAGCCCGCCGCTGCTATTGTGGGTGTCGACGCGGTTGTGGGACTGACCCTAACGGCAATGTGCCAAGCGATATTGCCGTGGGGCGTACCAGGTGGCGAAAGGCCGCGCGAAGGCGGCCACAGCCGCGAAGAAGCAGGTCCAAAAGGAGAAGGCCGAGGCAGACCGGGGCGCGAAGCGAGTCGCAGCTGACGAGCGACTGAGGAGCAAGGTGCGGCTCGCGANNACGCGAGCAAGCCGGAGCAGGTGGGGGATCATGTGCCTATTGCTTTCCCTGCGCATCACCATCGACCTTCCAAGTCCGCAGTCGGGTATCATCCCGCTTCGTGCTCCCTGAATATGAGACCGTGATCCGGCGCCTAGAGACCCTTCACACGCTGCCCGCCGGTGGAGGGCAGCGTGTGGCTGCGTTGCTGCGCTTGCAAGATTTGCCGAAAGGCGGGTACTTCGTGCGCGCCGGCGAAATTCCCACCCGCATCGGGTACATCCTCTGCGGCTGGCTGCAATACTTCTACACCAACGCCGACGGGAAGAAGCTCGTGCGCTACTTCTGCAAGGGCGAGAATTTCGTCTCGTCCCAGTCGGCGCTGACCCGGGGCGCGCCTTCGGCTTTTTCCATCCAGGCGCTGGAAGACAGTAAACTGGTAGTGTTCAAGTACCGCGACTGGTTGCAGCTGCTCGAGACCCATCCTGCCTGGGCCATCATGCACAAGACCCTTGTCGAGCAGGCGTTGATGCGCTCGGAAGAACGCGAGCGGTCGCTGATTCTCGATGATGCCGCCACCCGCTACCGCCGCTTCCTCGAAGAATTTCCGGGAGCCGAGCAGCACATCAAACAATACGACATCGCCAGCTATCTCGGTATCAGTCCGGTCACCTTGAGTCGCATTCGCGGCAGCAAGGCCAAAGCCCGGCCGCGCGGAAAATTAGCCTAGGTCAATGTCTTCGTCCGCCGCCTGCTCCATCCTTACCGCAGGAGAAACCAAGTGATGGAAGCCCATGCCGGACTTGTCCAAGGCCAGGTGCGAGGCAAGCTGCTGCTGGATTTTTCCGTCTGATCCTCATCGAGGTCGCATGGTCGCACTGCTTTTTTCGTTGGCCAGACGCCGATGGTTCTTGCTGGGGCTCACGGTTCTCACCTTGGGCATGTTCGTTCTCATGCAGCTCCTGTTTC
>PMLH01000160.1 GCA_003159055.1 Myxococcales bacterium | reverse complement strand
GTTACCGCGACAGGCTCCTAGACCCGCACGTTCTTCCAGGCGCCGCGACGGAACAGTATGACCGAGACCAGGGCCGTGCCGGAGAAGGCGAGCGTGATGGAAACGTAGACACCGAAGGTGCCCAGGCCGGCCACCTGCGACAGCAGGTAGGCCAAGGGCAGTTCGCCTAACCAGAAGCAACCAAGGTTGATCCAGGTGGGTGTGCGTGTGTCGCCGGCACCGTTGAACGCCTGCGAAACCACCATGCCGTAGGCGTAGAAAGCAAAACCCGCGGCAACGATCCGCAGGCAGGGGCCGCCCTGCGCGACGACGGCAGGGTCGCTGGTGAACAAGCGAACGACTGCGGGCCCCCATGCGACGAGCGTCAGTCCCACCAAGCCGAGAAAGACCAGGTTGAAGAAGGCTGCGCGCCAAACCGCCTGTTCCGCCCGTCGCGGGTTGCCCGCGCCCAAGTTCTGCCCCACCAACGTCGAGGCCGCGTTGCCAAGTCCCCACGACGGCAAGAGTGCGAACATCACAATGCGAAGGGCGATGGTGTAGCCGGCCAGGGCAGCGCTGCCGAACAAGGCGAGAATGCGCACTAGACCAATCCAACTGCTCATACCAATGAGCATTTGCACCGTGCCACCGCGAGAGATGCGCAGGATGGTGCGCAGGGACTCGGCATCCCACCGCAAGTGGCGTCGGCGGACAACCAGGCGTCCACGGCCCCGTCGCAACATCCAGAATTGGTAGAGGACACCGATGCCCCGACCGATGGTTGTGGCCACGGCAGCGCCAGTGACACCCATGCGCGGCGCGGGGCCCACGCCAAACACCAGGACTGGACCAAGCAGAATGTTGATGCCATTGGCCAACCACAAGGTACGCACGGTGACGGACGCGTCGCCTGCCCCGCGAAACGCGGCATTGATCACAAACAGCAACACGATGGTCGCGCTGCCGCCGAGCATGGTGCGGGCAAACCCCGCTCCGTTCTGGACAACCGCGGGAGATGCACCGAGGACTTCCAACAGGCGCGGCGCCAAGATGGCGCCTGTCGTGCCAACCAGGGCCGCGAAGACGAGTCCGATCAGGATGGCTTGCACGGTGGCGCGCCCCGCCCCGTCGGAATCCTTGGCGCCAATCCGGCGCGAAACCACCGCACCGGCGCCCATGGCCAGTCCCATCGAAGCAGCGTAGAGGATGGTGAGCAGGCTCTCGGTCAGCCCGACTGTTGCGATCGAGTCCGCGCCAAGCTTGGAGACCCAGAAGATATCGGAGACCGCGAACACCGACTCCATCACCATTTCCAGCACCATGGGCACGGCGAGAAGCAGAATAGCCCGGCCAAGCGGAGCGCGAGTCAAGTCGCGCCGCGAGCCGGCCAACGATTCGCGTACCAGCGACCAGAAGGGTTCATCATCGGCAGGACGCGCAAACGCGCCCGCGGGCACGGGAAGGGTCTGTTCCTCTGGCGGCGGCGTCATAGCGGACCTTTGCGGTCCTGTTTCTATGGCCTGCGAAGGAGCTTTGTGCAACCCGCTCTACGCAACGGGCGGTGTCGATGCCGCTTGCGCCCAATTGGCGAAGCTATACGTCGAGCTTGAAGCTCGGCCTGACATCGGCAGACGAGACGCCGTCCCGCGGACTCCAGTTCTCGAGGGGCGGTTCGGTAATCACCACGAAGAGATCGCCGGCGCTGACCCCTGCGGCCTCGAAACGGCTCACGAGTGATTGGCAGAGCTTCCGCTTCGCCGCGACGGAGCGTCCTGGAAAAGCGACAATCTCGACCAGCGTGAAGGCCGGCGTGCGATCGGCGGCTATCTCGAACGCTGCGGCCTCGTGCTCGTACAGAATCTGGGTCCGGTCGCCATCGGGGATCTTAAACGCTTCGACCAGCGCCGCGTGGACGGCTTCGAGCAATCGGCGATTCTCCTCGGCCGGACGGCCGATACGGCGATTCAATCTGACAAGTGGCATGTGAAACCTCTACCACGAGAAGCGCAACAATCCGTACTTCAGCGTCGCGCACCATCTCCTGCGTCCGCCGTCAACACGCCTGTCATGGACTAGAACGTTGCCGCGCAGGTTGGGCAGCCACAGGGCCGCGGACTTGGTAGGACTCCGCCCGCGCATACCAGGTTCGGGCACAGAACGTCGCAGACGATAGGACCGGCGTCCGAGATGCCAGCGTCGATGAGCACGCACGTCGGACAGCCACACGGGGTCGGGCTCGGCTGATAGCCATTCGAGCAAGCAATCAACGGACATGCGATGGGTGGGCAGATCAGCGGGCCATCGGTGCTGCTATCGACAGGCGAACCCGCGTCCGCCGGAGCGCAAATGGGGCAATTGCACGGCGGGGGACCTTTCACCGAGCCGTTCGGGCAGTCGGGTTTCGTACACGCGGCGCTGCAGACCATGGGGCCGTCGGCGGCCGCTGCGGCGTCGGAAATGCTGCCAGCATCGCCACCGTCAGGCGGTGGCGCGCACGTGGCGCATTCGCACGGGGACGGGCCCGGCACAATGCCGTACGGACAATTGGGCAGCATGCAAGCGATGGGAAGGCAAGCCGTCGTTCCGCCAGCACCACCGGCACCGCCTCTGGCGCCACCGGCTGCTCCTCCAGCACCGCCGACCTTCCCGCCCACTCCGCCGGCTGCACCACCAGCGCCGCCGACCTTCCCGCCTGTGCCGCCAGCCATGCCACCCATGTTCGCCGCCATTCCGCCGCCACCCATCGTGCCGCCCATGGTGGTCGTGTTTCCGCCGCTGCCGCTCTTCGCCGTTCCGCCGCTGCCACCGCTGGCGTTGGCCGTGTTGCCGCCGCTCCCCTTGCTTGCACCTTGGCCGCCAAGCCCGAGTCCCGAGTCATTCGTACAGGCAACTATGAACGCACAGCCCGAAAGAAGGCTGACCAAAATCGTCGACGTGTTACGCATTGAATCCTCCAAGATCAGTCTCGGCCTTCCTGAGGCAAGCCTCGTGCCACTTTTCGACGCGGGCCGGAGAGACGGAATCCCGCCGCCTTTCTCGACTGAGCCGCGCCGCCGCCTCAGAATCCTGAGAAGGTCAAGGGCTTGTCCGCCGCGATGGTCGGCAACGCTCTGCGGACATAGGTCCGGTTCTGCAACAATGAGATTGGCTTTGGATGCGATATGCTCCGGGGACAGCACATGAGCCAGTCGATCATTGTCGTGGACGCCTTTGCCGATCAGCCATTCGCCGGCAACCCGGCGGCGGTGTGTCTACTCAAGCAGCCCAAGGACGAGCAATGGATGCGGCTCGTTGCGCGCGAGATGAACCTGTCGGAGACAGCGTTCTTGTTTCCCGAAGGCGACGCCTTTCGGTTGCGCTGGTTCACGCCTACCGTCGAGGTCGACCTCTGTGGACACGCGACCCTGGCGAGCGCGCACGTTCTCTGGGAGTCGGGACGACTGCGGACTGCGGACGAGGCTCGTTTCCAGACCAGGAGTGGCCTGCTCACGGCATGGCGCAAGGTTGACGAGATCGTCATGGATTTCCCGGCCGTTGGTGCGCAGGTCTGCGAGGCTCCCCCTGGACTCGTTGAAGCGCTCGGGACGCCGGTCGGGTATGCGGGCAAGAATGCGTTCGACTACCTGGTCGAGGTGGAGAGCGAGACGGTGGTGCGGACTCTCCAACCGGATTTTGAGCGTCTGGCGGCTCTGCCGGCGAGGGGTGTGATCGTGACGAGTCGATCGGCTGATCCGGCGTTCGACTTCGTATCGCGCTTTTTCGCGCCGGCCTGTGGCATCCGAGAAGATCCCGTGACGGGCTCGGCTCACTGCTGCCTGGGCCCACACTGGAGTGGTCGGCTGGGCAAGTCAGACTTGGTCGGCCGTCAGGTCTCCGCCAGGGGCGGCATTGTGCGAGTAGAAATGCGAGGAGATCGTGTGCGCCTCGGCGGACGCGCCATCACCATCATGCGCGGAGAATTGTCCCCCACACTCAAATGACGACAGGCAGCCAGGCGCCGAATCACGTGGGACACCCCATTGAGACACTCGCATCGGAGAACGACGTCTTGCCTTGGCCACAGGGACAGCAGTAGTAGCTCTGACCGAACGGTGTGGGAAGGGGAAGCAACCTACAGCCGAGCGAGGAGTCAGGTGCCGGCATGGTCAGCACCTGGCAGCCAGAATCAGGCCACGCGATATCGCCTGCGCAGTGCAAGGCGTATTCGGACGATGAGCAGCTGAATGGACCGGCATCGATCGTCCCGGAGATCGCGTGGGCCCAGCAGCCAACAGCATAGTCGTCGCCGGTCGGCGTGAAGCTCGCGGGCCAAGTACACGCCCCGCCATCAACGGTAATCGAGGCGTCCTCGAGCGCGGAGTCCTTCGCCTCCGAGGCGTTGCCGACATCGATCGTGCCCCCGCCGGTACCCGCATCGACGGAGGCATCCGTGGAGCCCGACAGTCCACTGGGCCCAAAGCCAGCGGCACACATGCCATGGTCACAGAAGGCATGGGCGTAGGGGCAAGGCAAAGTCTTTGCGAGGCAGCCCGCGCCGAAGTACTCGTCGCAGGCACTGGCGGTAGCGGCTGTGACGGCAGAAATATCGGCGGTTCTTAGGATTTGACCGCAAGGATGGAAGCAGACCGAAGACTGAAGGTACAGGTCAGAACACTCCGAATCGACCTGGCAAGCCAGCGAAGTCGTGCTCTGCAGGTACGAATCAAAACGCGTCCGCGCCGCCGTTGCGAGTTGGTCACAAAAGCCCTCGCCAGGTACTTCCGCGATGGGCAGGTCTGAGATAGGCAAGTCGGAAATAACGTTGATGTCCACAGCCCGCGAAACATCCGGGACCCCCGCCTCAACGGCGCTCATTGCGCTGGGAGCGCCGGAGTTGCTGCTGCCGCTACAGGCGACGGTGAGCGCCACAGGAAGAGCGAGCAAAATGGCAACCTTCTTGGCATGCATAGGCCAATCCTCCACTGGAGTTTCGGTGGGCGCAAGTGCCGAGGATCACTCCGCTGAGGGCCTGCTGACGCTTTGCCGTTCAGCGCTGCGACGGCCTTGTGGGCGGCACAAGCCCAGCCTGAGAAGTGGTGATTCCGGATGATACCGTGCTAGGGACAAGCGTGTTCCATGGCGAACCTTCTCTTCACCCCTTTTCGTATCGGCCGCCTGCACCTCGCAAACCGCCTGGTCAGTTTGCCCATGTACCTTGCGTACCCCGACCCTGATCACCAGGTCAACGATCTCGTGCTCGACTACTACGGCGAGATGGCCGCCTCGGGCGTGGGCATGGTGGTGGTGGAGAACACGACGGTCGAGCCGTGCGGTCTTGGCAATCCGCGCACGCTGCTGACCGCTGACGAACACAAAGATGACCGCTTTGTCCCCGGGCTCGCGCGCCTGGCTGGGGCCATCCAAGGCCGCGGGGCCAAGGCCGTGCTCCAGATCCATCACGCTGGCCGGTATGCCAAGCGCCCCGATCGTGTGGCGCCGTCAGCGGTCCCCACGTGGGGCGCCGTGCCCAAGGCCATGGATCAGGCTGACATCGAGACCACCATCGCCGCCTTCGCGGCCGGTGCCGTCTGCGCCAAGCAAGCAGGATTCGACGCCGTGGAGCTGCACGGCGGGACCGGCTATCTCTTGCCACAGTTTCTATCGCCGCGAACCAACCTACGCCAGGACGCCTACGGCGGCGACGCCGAACGGCGCATGCGCTTTCCCCTCGACGTCGTCAGCGCGGTTCGCGCGGCCGTGGGTGACGACTATCCAGTTGGCTATCGTTTCATTGCCGACGAATACGTCCCCGGAGGCCTGACCCTGGCCGACACGCAGCCCTTCGCCAAGCGCCTGGCCCAGCTTGGCGTCGCCTATCTCTCGGTCATGGCCGGTTGCTACGACTCCTTCGCCTTGCCGAATTACGTCGCCGACGAT
Organism: Myxococcales bacterium; assembly: GCA_003159055.1. The sequence continues at coordinate 917 of PMLH01000160.1, read as the reverse complement.
CGCAACCAGGCTTTCATGGTCCCTTTCGCGCACGCGATCAAGCAGACCGTCCCCGACGTCCCGGTCATCGCCGCCGGTCGTATGCAAGACCCGGCCACCGCCGAGTCCGCACTTCGAGATGGCAAGGCGGATCTGGTGGGCCTGGGCCGCGTGCTTTTTGCGGATCCCCTGTGGCCGCGCAAAGCGGGTGGGCAGATCGGGGAGGCCATCAACCCTTGCCAGTCCTCTTGCACACTGTGCACCCGGCGTATCCTCGAGCAAAAGCCGGCGTACTGCGCACGCTGGAGCGAGGATCGGCGGCAGCAGTTCCTCGCCCGCGTCGGCGGCTGACGCGACCTCGCTGCCCACGGAAGGCGCCCCTTCCCCCCGGACAGCTTCCCCTGCATGCGCGAGGCGGCTCGGTGGGGAGCTCAAATTGATGGCGACGACACATCATATTGGTCGAATATGGCCGTTTCCAAACCCCTCCGGTCTCGCAAGTCCACGAAGTTGCTTACTTCCAAAGGCTGGCCCGAAAGCTGCTTTAGCTTGGGCGCATGTCCACAATAGCGAGAAACGGCAGAGGAGACTATGTCCCCGGCGTGGACGCGGCGATCAATCGTGCTGACAGGCGCCGCAACATCATTGAGGCTGTTGAAAAGCGTCTCAGTGTCTTGCGCGTCACGGATCTGTTGGCGAAAACCGGAGACTCGAAGGACCCTGCCACGTCCAAACCGATGAAGCGCAGAAGGCCCTATCGCATGCAAGGGTTCAATACACAGTAACGGCTCCACGCGCCTGCACGCCCGCGATCGGACTGTCTCCGAATCCGAGCAGATCGACCCGTGCCATGAGCTGCGACATTACAGGGTCAGTTGATAGGCCGCATAACCCTGGAAGAGGCTATCGCCCAGGATGCCTCGGCCCGCCGAGAGCAG
>PMLH01000474.1 GCA_003159055.1 Myxococcales bacterium | reverse complement strand
GCGCGTGGAAGTCGCATCCGTCGATACGGCCGCAGGCACGATAACCCTCACGACTCCGCTTCATTGGACGTTCAAATCGGCCAGCCCCTATCTTGCTCAGATCGCGTGGAGCTCACAACCCGTAGTCAAATGGGCTGGAATCGAAGATCTCGCGGTGCATGGTGGTACCAACCCGGGTTACGACGGTCAGATGGCAGGTGGCATTGATATCTCCAATGCCGCCTATTGCTGGGTCAAGAACGTGCAAACTGACGGCACCATTGGCGGCATGCACGTTTCAATGACCGGCACGTACCGCTGCGTCGTGCGCGACGGCAATTTCCACCATTCGGCGGACTACGGCTTTGGACATGATTGCTACGGCATCGTGCTGCGTTGCGGCGCCGCCGACAACCTGATCGAGAACAACATAGTGCGTTACATGAACAAGCCCATCCTGTTCAACAACTCAGGCGGCGGCAACGTCGTTGGCTACAATTATGCCGACAACCAATGGTCGCTCGATTCGAATGGCGGGGATCAATTCCAAGAATCGAGCATCGACGTCCATTGCACGTTTCCGCACATGGAACTGGTCGAGGGCAACTATGCGGCGCATGTCGGCGCGTCGACGACCCATGGCAACGGTGGCTACCTGACCTATTTCAGAAACTACGTCTCCAGCCAACAGGCGCCAAATCCCATCGTTTGGAGTCTGCCCTCACTTCCTCAGACCGGCAACGTGATGGCGCTGCAGTTCGACGCTGGCGACAATCACATGACGGTAATTGGCAACGTCCTCGGCAGCACCGCGAATGCGTCTCTTGGCGTTCCGGTTTCCTTGGGTACAACCAAAGACGTCTCACAGGTCTACATGGCCTACGGGGATAACAGCAAACCGTGCATCTTCTGTTTGGGCGCGAAGACTGACATGTCGGCAACCACGCTGTGGTCGCATGGCAATTTCGATACGGTCAACGGCAAGGTGATGTGGAGCACGAGTATCGCCACCCAGGTCCTGCCTGCGTCGCTCTACTATCAATCGAAGCCGGCCTGGTGGCCTGCCGGCACAGCCTGGCCGTGGGTCGGCCCGGACCTCACGCCGATGGTGGGCACATTGCAAGCCCAAGCGACCTCGGCGGCGTTCAACTACAACACGAGCAACAATCCATCTTGCAAGCCCGACGTCGGCAATTACAGGTGTCCGTAGGCTCACGAACGCGGCGAGATCCTGATGTCTTTGACCGCCTCGCGGAAGCGCAATTCCAGTTCCTTGCTCTGCAATTCAAGCTCGATCAGCCGCTTCATCACGACGTCAAGACGCGCCGAGGATTTGGACAGGCGACTGGTCAGCGTCTTGCGCAGATCCTCGGCGGTTTTGTTCTTTTCGATGGCCTTCAAATTGTCGCGCGTTTCTTCGGTGGCGCGCTCTAACTCTTGCTGTTCCGCCCGCAATTTGGCCGACTCGTCCGTGGCTTTCTTCCAATCGTCGCGCAGAGCGAATGCGGCTTTCAGCGCCTTGGCCGTCGCCGGATCGGCGTCGGCAGCCGCGAGGTACTCCTTCACTGCCTCCTCGGCGAGGGGCGAAAGCCAATCCATGCCCTGCTGCTGAGGGGCACGTTCGTTCAGTTCCAGCGTTGCCGTCTGTTTCCCTTCCACCCGCACCGGAACCAGCGCGCTGCCGGTACCGACGTTGTCCTCGGTGTCTTTCGGCGGCGAGCGAAGCGTGCTGCCCTGCTGCCGTGGATGTTTGAGCCACAACTTCGACGCACGTTCGGCGCCGCTCTTGAGGGTGTATTTCGTGCGCGGCCCCACCTGGCGGGAGATCACCAAGCGCCCGCTGTCTACCTGGAAAAGCCGCGAGCCCTCCTGGATGTAGTCGACGTTCCGCTCCACCGCAAGGCTTTGCTCGAGCGCGAACGGGACCGTCGCGCTGGCGCCCTGGGGCAGGTTCTCGATCACGCCTTGGCCGAGGAAGCCACCCTCGCCGAAAAATGCAAGGGGGCCGCGCTCCAAGAGGCCCCCCGTCTGGTTGGTGAAGCGTGCCACCCGGAACGGGTGCGAGGCCGAGTCCGGCACGCCCGGATCGGGTGCGAACAGGAACGCCGATTCGCCCGCAACTTCCTTGTCGAGAAGCAGCAGCATGGTGGCGCTGCCGTTCGGAACCGTCACCGGATTCGGCAGCTCGTAGCGTGTGGCGCCGCCGGTGACTGCAACGGCGGCGAGCGCAGCCAGGTTGCGCGTTCGCGACGGCGCGGAGGCTGCCACGAGCCCCTGCGGATTGGCCGCAGGCCTGCTCGGCATCGGTGCGTGACGAAAGTCCCTGGACACTTTCTTCTCAGAGGGCGCTTTGTTGGACGACAGTCCGCCGAGCACCTTCATGTCCATTTCCTCCTCTTCTGGAGCTGCCGCCGCGGCAGGAACAGACGGAGGTGGGGGGGCGCTTTGCAGGCTGGTTTCCGACTGGGGAACCACCGCAATGACCTCATTCCCTTCCACGAGCAGGGGCCGGCTCGGAATCAATGGCGTTTCCAGCTGCGTCCGCAACGACAGCGGCGCATCCGCGACCACGGTCAGGTGCGTGTTGCGCCAGTCTTCGCCTGACAGATTCTGCACGATTCCCCACACCTGCAGGTGCACCTTCTCGTTCTGCAGAACCAGTCGATACGAAGGGCGCCACACCGGCGCCTCGGCGATGTAGCCGACCGCCAGTTCGTGGTCGCGGCCGTCAAGCTCCATCACCACCGTTTCCAGGCGCTTCTTCGGATCCTTGGGCTCGGCGCTCGCCTCAGGTTTCTTTGCCGCCTCCGGGGTGGGCTCCTCTTCTTTGCGCAAAGGGAAAGACGCCGCTCGTACCGAGCTGCCATCCTTTTCCATCACGGCGAAGCTGGCGAGGAAGTCGCCCACCTCGTCGCCGCGAACTCGGAAGGTCACCCGATCCTCCGAAACGTGGCCTTCACGCTCGAAGTAGGCAACACCATTGCGATAGATCACCACGCGCTTGAGCGCCAAGCGATCCGACTCGACCGGCGGCGAGGTTGCGCAGGAAAGGGACAGCCCAAGACCAAGGCCAAGCAGCAGGCGTATTCTCATGGCCCGCAATCATCGGCCATCAAGGGTATAGTAGCAAGGCATGCGGTGGCTGTGCATTTCGCATTTCAGCAGGTTGGTGCTAGCTTGCCGGCCCGAGATCCCCAGCGAAAGGTCCACGACGATGAAAAGGTTTGGTATGTCGGCATTCGTCCACATCGCATTCTTTGTCCTTGCGCTCGGCTGTCACAACCAAGGAGCACAGGGCGTTGGGCAACCCTGTGACGTCGGGGCCGATGCGGGAGCATCCCAAGGCGTGTTCAACAGCGCCTCCACCCAATGCCCAAGTGGCCTGTGCCTCAAGCCTGTGCTTGACCCGTACAAGACTGAGCTCAGTCCCGCTACCGGACCCACTTGCTCCGGAGAGTGCAGCAGTGACTCGGATTGCGACGGCGAGTTGCGCGATTCCACCAATCCGACCGATACGCGTTGCGAGAGCGGTTTCGCTTGTGCGGTGCCGTTTGCGGTAGGTCCGCTCTGTTGCAAGCACCTGTGTGTCTGCAAGGACTTCTTGAGCACTGCCGGTGCGACCATGCCCACCGCATGCGCCAACGCAAACGGCACCTGCGACAGCGCGCTCAGCGGCGTGCCGGTCGCCAACATCCCGACGGTCGGACAGCAGACGGACATCTACATCAGCGTGGCGCCTGTTCGTAAGCTCGACCTGGTCTTCATGATTGACAATTCGCCGTCCATGGCGCCGAAAGTGGCCAAGATGAACGCGCAGTTCCCGAAGCTGATTGCGGCGCTCAAAGATCCGTCCGAGGGATACTACCCAGATTTGCGCGTGGCGATCCTCGACAGCGATCTCGGCACCGGTGGCGCNNGGCAACTTCCAGATGCGTGGGGCCGCCGGTTGCGGCATGACCAACGCGAATGCGCTCTGGATCGAATACACGAGGGGCTCGCCGGTCAACTACGACCCCAAACAAGACATCAGCCAGGTGTTCGGTTGTTTGGCGACGAACCTTGGCACTGGCGGTTGCGGTGAAGAGCACTCATTGCAGGCCTTCGAGTTTGGCCTCGTGGTCCAGAACGTTCACACAAATGATTCCGCTCAGCAGAACAGTTTCCTTCGCCCGGACGCCTACCTTGGTCTCGTCTTCTTGAGCGACGAGGATGACAGTTCGGCTGCCACCAACGACGGCATGTTCGGCGAC
>PMLH01000218.1 GCA_003159055.1 Myxococcales bacterium | reverse complement strand
GTTCGGATCGGCAGATCCGTCACGGAATCGACTTGAGCGACTGCTCGACCACGGGTGCAAACAAGCTGTGCGGATATTGCCGGTGGAAGCGCGCAGCGTGTTCGCGCGCCTGGGCGTAGTCGCCCCTGGCCACAAGAGCGGATACCCAAAGGCCGTCTCGTTCCTCGGCGAGCTGACCGTCGGGGAACCAGCGAACATGCCGGCGAAGCGCTGCCAGCGCGCTGTCCTTCTGGCCGCGCGCCAAGGCGGTGCGCGCCATTTCCACCAGCTTGCGCTCGGCCTCGAGGCGTTTGTCTCTGGGCTCGGCAGCGACCGACTCGGGTGCGACGCGGATGCGTGTCGGCGAGGACGTCGGTGGCACAAGCGTCGGGGCGGGAATGCTTTCGGGCGCCGGCATCGGCGCAGCAGGCGCAGGCGTAGCGCTGGGAGTTGCGGCGGCAAGAGGCGACGACGAGAGAGCCTTCTTCACCGACTTGCTCTGCATGCGGTCGACCGTTCCCACTGCGGTTGCACCCACGGCGGCGCCAAGCAAAAAAGTCGCGATACCTCGACGAAACATCCGCCCCACCACGTGCGCAAGAACACCGCCACCCGCGGGCGGCGGCGGCAGCGCCGGATCCGGTTTCGTCCCTGATGTGGACCCTTCCACCGGCGCAGGAGCGAGGCCGAGGGTGCCGGAAAGTCGCGCGAAAACGCGGGTCTGCACCTCTGCGGAAGGATCCGGCCACGCCTTTTCTGCCGCGATGAATTCGTTCAGATCCCCGTTCGAGCTGTCCCGAGGATCGGTCATGGCCCTGGCTCCTTGGCGCGGAAGCGCCGAATGCTGGCCGCGACGTCAGCGCGAGCGAGGCGCAGCCGCGAGTACACCGTGTTGAGTGGAACCGCCAACGCCAGGGCGATTTCGGGCGCTGCCATGTCGTCCAGCTCGTGCATAACGAATACTGCGCGGCGGTCCATGTCCAAACCGTCCAACGCGTTCATGAGCACCGCGCGCGCCTCACTTTCCTGCAACTGCGCATCGGCGCTTGGCGCGGCATCGACCGCGTCGCCGACGTCGGAGGGAATCTCGCATCGGTTGCGAGCCGCACGGCGAAAGTCGGCCACAACGCGAAAGGCGATACCGAAAAGCCATGGCCGCACCGGGCGCGCTGGATCGTAGTCAGCGATATGCCGGTGCACGACCACGAAGACATCGTGGGCCAGATCTTCAAGGTCTCGGGCGGGTACGCCGAGGCGTCGCAGCGTCTTCCACACATAGGAGAACTCGCAACGATAAAGGGTTGGAAAATCGGGAGGCCGGTTCGTGTTCACCTGGGATCCCTACAAGTGGACTTGGCCCAGCAATCGAAATCCGTCACGGAATGTTGGCGGTCGCCCCAAGGCCCAGGGCAAACGCCAGTGTTGACGAGCTCCACACGTTCGCGCCATCGACGGTCAAGCTGGTTTCCGTGAGGGGCGCGACCGCATCGCCCTGAAGAGCCAGAGACCACCGATGGGTCAACGGATAGAAAGCGGCAATTCGCACACCGACAGCGCCATAGAACAAAGTAATCTGCCTTGAGTCCACGAGGTTGTGGCCCGCAGCCCGCAGCACGCCTGCGGTAGCGAGCGCGCAAAAGGCAAGGTAGGTGTCGCGCAGACACGGAATCAGCGACGCAGTGAAAAGTGACGTGCTCACGTTGCCCGCCCGCAGCGACATCGACGATGGAAGGTCCGCGCGGGCCTCGATGGAGAGAGAAGAGCGCTCGGCGCGCAAACCAGCCCCGACGCTGGCGCCCAGGCTCGACGACGGGGCCGATCCAAGTCCGCCGACCAGTGCTGCGGCGAGGTCGGCAGAAAGAGGTCGTGCAGATCCGCGCGCCGGCTCGGGCACAACCTCAAGAGGCGCCGATGGCGCAGGGGTATCGGTGCCGATGGGCGGCGATGAGGTGTCCGACCAAGCGCCGGCGGCAGGCGGGGCCGATCCCGAGGGGTCGATGGCGATGCTGATCGCGAGCTCGACCGAGAACGCCAATTCCTTGCAGTCGCGCTGGCGCGAGACCAGTCGCCGCTCGGCCTTGGGCTTGCCGTCGGCATCGTCCATCTCGATGCGCGCTTCCAAGCCACGCGCGGCTTGCCGAATGGCCACGCGCAGGCGTTCGCCCGCCTTTTCATCAAACGGGTCGTAGCCCAAGCGCGCGGCGACGCCGACCTGGATTGCGCTCGTTTCCGGACAGGCAGCAGCACCTTCCTGGCGCTGGTAGTCGAGCACGATCCGCCTGTGCGGTTGTGCAAACGCTGCCCCCGCCAAACCGTGAACAAGTGCCACGGCAAGAAATAGCCCGAAGGGATCCGAGATTCGCGACGTCCGCATGCGCGCGAGGGATCTTACTCCAGGCCGGAAGGAGCGATACGTCCGAGCGAGCTACCGATTGCGGGCAGCTCTGGCGCGATCGCTGAGAACCACGAAGTCGGAATCGAGCTGGCTTAGCGTCGGCATGGTCACGCGCTGCCAAAGGATCGACGAATCGTAGATGAACTCGATGACGTACTTCTTGCCTTGCGGGAGTCGGTTTCGCCGGAGGACCCAGCCGATGATTTCCTTGACTGCAGACGAGTTCAGAAAGCTCAGGCCGAGGATGTCGACCTTCACCTCGTGCAGATCCTCGGCTTCGGCTGCGGCGTGGATCTTGTCGAAGAACGGTGTCAGAAAAGTCTTCGGGCTCGCCTGGTCGATGTCGCCTCGCAGACTGACGAGATTGCCTTCCGCTTGCAACGACACGCGTCCGCCATCGGGAGAAATGCAGTCTATCTTCATGCGATGCCTTGAACAGAAGCCAACCGGTCAGCCCACCAGTTACATCACCAATTTGTAGCCAGTTCCATATATCGTCACGATGTGACGAGGGCTTGAAGCGTCCTCTTCGATCTTTTTACGCAGCTTCACCACGAAGTTGTCGACCGAGCGACTGCTGCCGTAGGCCGACACACCCCAGATTTTCTCCAGGATTTCGTCGCGCGCGACGGGCTCGCCCGCTCGCTCGAACAGCAGCCGAAGGATTTCGACTTCGTAGAACGACAGGGGCATCGTCTTGCGGTTTCGCACCAGCTCGTGCCTTCGCGGGTGGAAGGTCACCGGCCCGATCTGGATGGTCTCGTCGTTTCCGTTTCGGTGCAGCCGCCTAAATATGGCATTGATGCGCGCGACCAACTCGCCGATGGAAAACGGCTTGGTCACATAGTCGTCTGCCCCGGCCTCGAGCCCGCGGATCTTGTCGATCTCCTGGGAGCGGGCGGTGAGCATGATGATCGGCACCACCGGATGGCTTTGCCGGATTTCCTCGCAAACCGTGAAGCCGTTGATGTCAGGCAACATGAGGTCGAGGATGACGAGATCGCTGCTGCGCTCGCGCAGAATGCGGATCCCTTCGCGACCGTGACCCGTGGTCGTGACGTCGAACTGCTCGAACTCGAGCGCGTCGCGCAGGCCGCGCGCGATGTCGGGCTCGTCCTCCACCACGAGGATGCGGCGCTTGGGTCCAAGCGCGCTCGACTGCGCCAGCGTGCCGTTCATGCCGGTCCCTGCCCTCCCGCCGGAACCGACACGTGCGTCGCGGTCTCCGCAGCAACCGGCGCTGGGATGAACACGGTGAACATCGCCCCCGGGTCGGTGGAGCCGGGGACGGGACTTCGTACGGTGACTCGGCCGCCGTGGGCTTCGGCGATGTGCTTCACAAGGGCCAAGCCTATACCACTGCCGCGAACATTTCGCTCGCGCGTGCTTTGCGCTCGGTAGAAGCGCTCGAAGATCCGGGCCTGCTCGACCCGCGAGATCCCAGACCCAAAATCGCGCACCGCAAGAGTCACGAAACCCGGCGCGCGCGCCAACGAGACCTCGACCTTGCCACCGTCGGCAGCGTGCTTGATGGCATTGTCGACCAGGTTCAGGACCACCAACGTCATCTCGTTTTCGTCCATCCGCACGGCCGGTAAACCGGCTTCAATCTCGACTGAAAGCTTCATCTTTTCGCGTTCCAGCCGGTAGCGGCAGACATCCAAGGCACGCTCAACCACATCGGCCAGATTGCCTTCAGCGAAATGGTAGCTGGCCTTGCCGCGTTCG
>PMLH01000222.1 GCA_003159055.1 Myxococcales bacterium | reverse complement strand
CCCTTGCGAAGCGCGCGCGCCCGTTCGAGCGCGGTCTTGGCCAGCTCGGCATCCGCCACGGCAGCGGCCAGTTGGGCCTCCTCATTGGTGGTATCGAGTCTGACGAGAACCGCTCCGCGTTTCACAGTCCTGCCTGAATCGAAATCGACCTCACGAATCAGCCCCGGCAATTCGGCACCGAGCGTGACGTCGTGGACAGCAACCAACGTACCGATAGCGGCTCGCCTCGACTGCCAGGTTGCGGCCGCCACTTTGACCGAGGTGACCGATTCGGGCGGCGGAACAAAGGACTGTCCCGCAGCAATCATGGCGCGAATCTGACCGACTTTGACCCCAACAAGTGCGACGACGACGACAATCAGGCCGACGATCGCGGCGATCCAAACTTTTCCTTTGGCCTTCATAGAAAATATCCTTGGTGTGCTCCCGCGGGCGGGCCAGCGAGCTACGCCCGAGAATCTGGCGGATCCACGGCCCAAGGTGCCAACGTAGAGCAGAGATTGGTTAAAGGGATTGCTAGAGAGATGCTGAAAAACCAGGATCGATTCGTGTCGACGCGAACCCTTTCGACAATCTTCGGCCTGCGTTAGACTTGGATGCAGTCGCTATATGTGAAAGAGGCTGCAGAGCGCCCTTGTCATTGGATGACTCCGGGCGGAATTTGGCACTTGGTATCGCAATAGATCTTGGCGTCGGACGCGGTGGACGGGTTTCCGCTGGCATCGAGTGTCACTCCGTTGTTGGCGCCGAGATCGCATTGTTCGGCCAAATCGGTGTCGACGTTACCGTCGCCACAGAAGTGCGGTTTCTTGCAGGCAAAGGTGCAGCCGTTGCTTCCCAGGCTGGTGTCGCCGTTGTTCTTGCCGAGGTCGCACTCTTCCGGCGGGTTCTGCACGACGTCGTCCCCGCAAAACGGTCCCCATTTGCACTGGGTCGTGCAGCCACCGTACGCGCTGTCGTTGTTCGGGCCCGAACAGCCCGTGGGCGTAGGCGCAGTTCCATCGCCGCAATCGCATTCTTCTCCACCGGTGACGACACCGTCGCCGCAGCGAGGTTGGCACAGTGACTTGGTGGTGGAGAAGCCGCTCAACGTGAGTTGGAAGTTCGACTCGGTTGGGTGGCCGTCTCGCTCGAAGACGGCGATTTCGTAGGTACTCCCTGTCTTGAGGCCAAGCTCGGAAGCTGTCAGCTTGCGCTGACGACAGTCGCAGGTCGTACTGCCGTTTGCGCACGTCGAATTGAACGGCACACCCGTGACAGGATCCTTCGCATTGGCGCTCCCGTCGCAAGGAACCAAATCGCCAACCGCGTACCCTGCTGGAATCACCGGGCAGTTGGTCTGGCCCGTGGGGTTCGTGCACGGCAGATAGACGTTTCCGCCCTCCTGGACGGTGGCATTTCCGCTGGCGTCAACGTTTACGCTGGCAGGCAGGCGCTGGTGGACACCACCAAGATCGATGACCAGCACGCCGTTGATGAACACGAAGGTGTCGTCNNAGGAGTCGTGGAACCAACCCTGGGCCTGTGGAACCCAATCGCCGTTCTTGTGCTGGCCGAACCACGTAGCCGGGTCGGCGCCAGGGGCGAAGCTGGGCGGAAACACATACTGGTCTCCCTTGCAGTTGGCCCCTGCTCCGAACGAAGCGGAGCTGTACCAATAGGGCCAGAGGTTGCAGAGCAGCGGCTCCTGGTTCCCCGTCGTAGAGGTCAAGACCGTGCCGGGGCCAGCGGTGCTGCCCGTTAGGGTGTAGATGGGAAAGTTGTTGGCGGGCGGATCGATGGGGAAGAGGCCCTCCGATCAATGTGGAGGATGCCAAGCAGACTGCCGACGCCATTGGGCCGTTGATTCCGGGCGGCAGAGGCCGCACTGCCCAGACCCTCTTTGCGATCGGACTCTTCGATGCGGGCTTCCTGGTGACCCTGCTGCGGGCTTGAGCAAATCACCGAGGCTTTCTATGCCGAGTTGTCATCGGCGGATCGCTGATTCTGGCGGTTCTCACGCGCGTGCTCCAACCGCCATTGCTGGTTCTTGCGCATGGTTTGCTCGCAAGAGTAGCTGTTCGGCACGTCGCCCGGACCCAGGCCTCAGGCTACGAACGCGGGCCAAAATAGGCCAGAGGATGACAAGGTTGACCACCCGTGACGCCGCAACGCCCGCGGTCTTCAAACGGAAAGCATCCGAAAGGCCACTGCCGCCAGTCTCACGACCGCGAGAATGACCTTCCGGGGTACGACAGAGCTAGAGGACCTTTACGCCGCTGGCCTGGGGGCCCTTCTTTCCTTCGACAACCTCGAATTCAACCTTGGACCCTTCCTGGATGACCGCGCCACCGAGGTCATTTGCGTGGACGAAAACGTCCTTGCCGCCGCTCTCTGGCGTGATGAATCCGAAACCCTTTGCCGTGTTGAAGAACTTGACTGTACCTTTTTGCATTTGCCTCTTCCCTTACTCTCCTCCCACCGTGGGAGGCATCGTGCCGCAAAAAATCTGAACCCAAAGGCCCAGGCGGCACGCCAGTGTACACGTTCTGGGGCCGCGGCGTCGACCTTTGTCCAGGCTATCCGTCTGCAACCCCACCCACCTGATAACGCAATCCGTCTACATCCTTAGATCCACGAATCCTTGTCGTACCCTATCCGCACGATCTCGATCTTCGCGGGATCCGCAGTTCCCAGATGGTGCCGCGTGTCCGCCAGTGTGATGTGCTTGGCCGGTGGTGCCAGCGGACGCTCTTCGCCGAAGAACGCCCGGCGTTTGGCCTCGATGATGCGCAGGCCTACCGAATCGCACGCCACCGGGTCGAAGCCGACGATGAGACCCTGGTAGCTCCAGACATACTTGGGGTTGAAACTATGCGGCCCCACGCCGTGGAATTGTGGCGTAAGCATCACCAGGACGTTTAGCCGTGTCTTGCCCTTCACGATGGGCAGGTTCCAGACCCCGGCCAAGTCGGCACAAGAGTCGTCGTGCCAGGACGAAGGATTGGGCGAGAACATGATGTAGTTCTTGATGAGCGAGCCCACGCCGGACCAGTGGTGGGAGCGCATGGGCCGGGCGTTGATCAGCGCCGTGGCCCGCTGGAACACCGGATTCTCAAGCACGCCGTGGTCGTCAATGGCGACATCCTGCGCCTTCACGCCGACATCGAGCACGCGCTGCTGGAGCGCCGACTCCACGGCCTCGGTCGTGGGGAGGTACGTCCAACGGTTGGTCTTGATGCCGACCACATCGCTGGGCCGAAGGAAGGTCTTCCACGCTTCCAGGCCCTTCTTGCCGGTGAGCGCAGCCACGGCGTCGTCGAGCATTTTCAGGACAACGGTCTGTTTCGGCTTGCCCTTCTCGTCGAGGACTGTCGCGTCGCGCACGAGGATCACCTTCGTCTTGCCAGCGGTCGCCCCGGCAGCGAGGACTCGGCGTGGAAGCAGCGCTGCCCCACCGAGCGCGCCGATCGAGAGGTTGAACTGCCTGCGCGTGAGCCCGTTGTTTGGTTTCATGGCACCTCCGAAAGGACGTGGTCTACGATCTGTCTGGACGGCGCATCAAGGACAATGGCCAGCCGCTTTCCGCTCCTCTTCACCCCGACCCAGCCGTCGCCTTTCTTGGCCACCGCCGCGCTGCCCAGTACGCTCTCCGCAAAGCTGCGCTGTCCCTTCATTGCGTCGGCTTCGGTCGGGTAGTCCACCAGCATCAGCACGTGCCGCTCGCCCTGCCGCACGTAGCGGGCCAGCACCGCCTCGGTCTGCTCGCCGATCCCGAGCGGGTTTTCATGAGAAATGGTGAGGTAGTCGTTCTGCAGCAGATGGTGGTAGAAGGTTCGCACGCTGGCCTCGATGAGCCCCGGCCTGGGCAACGCGCTGAGGATGGCGGGCAGCGAGCCGGTCTCGGGGATGAGAACGGCGATCGCGCGTGCCAGCTCGTAGACCGCCTTGCGTTTGCTCTCTGTCTCTGGGTAGCCCAGCACCGAGATGAACCATCGGTGCTTCCAGAAGGTCAGCAGCCCACCGCCGTACTCCGAGCCCTGCCCGACCTCGGCTGCGATGGACTCTCTGCCGTGCGCGAACGCACCGAAAGCGCCGCGCGCGCTGCCCATGTCGAAGATGTCGACCTTGATCTCATCGTCCTTGCCCGCTGTGTATTCGAAGGTGACAGCGCCCAGGAAGCCAAAGGCCAAGTAGAGCTCCGCTCCACCATCGATGTAGTCGTACAGGGTCTTGCGGTCGTAGAGCGCTGGCTTGGCTGGCTTCTTCCATTCGCCCACGTTCGCAGGTAGCTTGCCGGCGAAGTCGGGCCTCGCGTCGGCAGCAAGGGCCGATGTGGGCACCGCAACCAGCGCCAACCCAGCGGCAGCAAGCACGAGAAGAAGCGCGGTAGGGATCATGGTTGTGGGCGCGTTGGACATGCGTGCCAGGTCTCCGAGTCTCGTCAACGACCGGTCAGTTTGTCTAGCTTCTCGGGATACCGAGCCCCTTGCAAGGTGATCTTGGAAGCCGCGCTATCGATGTCACGGAGATCGTCGGACGTAAGCTCGACCGCAGCGGCGCCGATGTTTTCCTCCAGACGCGTCATCTTCGTCGTGCCCGGGATGGGAACGATCCACGGCTTTTGCGCCAGCAGCCAGGCAAGGGCGATCTGGGCAGGCGTCGCCTTCTTCCGTTCCGCGGTCGTGCGAAGCAGGTCGACCAGGGTCTGATTCGCCCTCCGAGCGTCGGGGGTGAAGCGTGGAACGATGTTGCGAAAGTCGGAGCTGTCAAACGTCGTGTTCTCGTCGATCTTCCCCGTGAGGAAGCCCTTGCCAAGCGGACTGAATGGAACAAACCCAATCCCGAGCTCCTGCAACGTCGGGATCACGTCCGCTTCGGGGGCTCGCCAAAAAAGCGAGTATTCGCTCTGGAGGGCTGCGACTGGCTGGACGGCGTGCGCGCGACGGATCGTCTTCACGCCCGCCTCCGAAAGGCCGAAGTGCTTGACCTTGCCCTCGCGGATCAGGTCCTTCACCGCTCCGGCCACATCCTCGATGGGCACGTCGAGGTCGACGCGGTGCTGGTAGAGAAGGTCGATGGCCTCGATCTTGAGGCGCTTGAGCGAGGCCTCGGCGACCTGCCTGATGTGCAAGGGCCGACTGTCCAGGCCGGCTTGCTTCCCGGCAGCGTCGATTTTGAACCCGAACTTGGTGGCAATCACCACCCGATCGCGCACCGGCGCAAGCGCCTCGCCGACGAGCTCCTCGTTGGTGAACGGGCCGTAGACCTCGGC
>PMLH01000188.1 GCA_003159055.1 Myxococcales bacterium | reverse complement strand
GGCGGTCACCGTGTAGGGGCCACCCGCGGTAGCGCCCGCAGTGAACAAGCCGCTCGTGCCGACGGTCCCGCCGCCACTCACCGTCCAAGTGAAGGTGGGCTGGGTCGCCAGGTTGGTGCCGAACTGGTCGCGCGCCGTCGCGGTGAACTGCTGGCTCGCCGAGGTGTTGACCGTGGCGCTCGCCGGGGAGAGCACGATGCTGGTCAAGGTCTGATTGACGATCACGGCGACCTGACTGGTCACGGACAAGCCCGGCTGGTCGGCCACGGTGACTTGCAGGGTGTAACTGCCGGCGCCGGCGAAGGTGGCGGTGGTGTTCTTGGCCGCGTTGCTGCCGTTGGCGCTGAACGTGACCGGGGCAGGTGGCGTCCCGCTCGCAGCCCAGGTGTAGGTCAGGTTCGCCTCGCCGGCGTCGTCATCGCCGAGCACCGAGAGAGCGGTGGTGTTGCCCACGACGGGATTGGGGACGGCGGCGGCCGGGGAGCTGATGGTGGGCGCGACGTTGGGTACCGCGACGGAAACCGTAGCGGTTCCACTGACCGCACCGCTTTGGGCGGCCACGGCGTAGGGGCCGCCTGCAGTTCCCTCGGCCGTAAACAGGCCACTCGGGTCGATGCTCCCACCGCCGCTCACGCTCCAGGTGAAAGGCGGCTGCGTGGCCAGGGCAGTGCCGAACTGGTCATTGGCCGTCGCGAGGAACAGCTGTGTCGCCAACGGCACGACGGTGGCGCTTGCGGGTGACACGACGATGCTGGTCAGGGTCTGAGCGACGGTGACATCGACCGAGCTGGTGGCGGTGAGCCCGGGCTGGTCTTTCACGGTCACCTGCAGCGTGTAAGTGCCGGCCTTGCTGAACGTCGCGGTGGTGCCCTTCGCGGCATTGGTGCCATTCGCGCTGAAGGCGACCGCGCCGGCCCCTGTTCCCAGCGTGGCCCAGGTGTAGGTCAGGTTCGCTTCGCCACCGTCATCCGCACCGAGCACGTTCAGGGCCGTGGTTGTGCCTGCTACTGGATTCGGGCTCGCGGATGCCGCCGTAGCCACGGTGGGCGCGCTGTTCGGCACCAAGGGAGAACGCCAAACACCAGAATCTGTCCCCGCGAAGATGTTGTCACTGCTTGCGGCCAAGGACCAAACACGGGTGCCAGCGGGCAGCCCGGTGCTGAACGAAGTCCAGGTCGCGCCAGCGTCTACCGATGAGTAGACGCCGCTGGCGTCGGTTCCGGCAACCAGCTGATCACTCAGCGCAAGCAGGCAGTCGATGTTCTTGAGGCCGGAAGTGTCCGCCACCCAGCTCGTGCCGTTGTTGGTGGACACGAAGACCCCGCTTAGGGTTACGGCAAACAGCTTGCTACCCATGATCGCGAGCTGAGAGATACGCGTGTCGGCAAGTCCGGAATTGACCGCGGTCCAGCTGGTTCCGCCGTTGGTGGTCAGGAAGACGCCGCTGCTGTCGCTGCCGGCTAGGATGGCGCTTCCACTTCCGACGATGGAGGTCGGCGTGACAGTCGTCGGAATCCCCGAGCTGACTTCGGTCCACGTGCTGCCGTTGTCCGAGGACTTGTAGATATGCCCCGTTGTTGCGCCAAACAGAGCGGCACCGATCGGTGCGATCACTCGGATGGCAGTGTCCGCGGGTATTCCGGTAGGGGAAAGGGCGCTCCAGCTCGTGCCGCCAGAGGTGGAGGAGTAATAACCATTCCAGGTACCCGCGAGGAGGCTGTTACTCAACGCCACGACGGAAAGAATGTCGATATCGGTATCCGCCGAGCTGATTTGGGTCCAGGTCGCGCCGCTGTCGGCGGTGAGAAACGCACGGCCGCCGTTGAGCGTGTCCCAGGTCCGGGCAACAACCGAGCTCGGAGTGGCGTAGAGATTGAAGAAGCTGTTGCTTGCCGACCAGTTCGTCAGTGTCCACTGCGCAGGCGCCGGCGTCGATGCCAGGCGTGCGGCGTTGCCATGCGCCGAGCCGGGGCTCTCGTTGCCCGTGGCCGCGTCCCGCGAAGGATCGGGCGCCAGGTTGCCGCTGCAGTCGCCCGCCGGTGTGCATGGATCCCCTTCGGCAGTGCTGGGTGTCTTGTCTCGCGTGCCCGTTGGCGAACAGGCGAGAGCGATCACCACCATGAGGCCGATCGAGCCGGTTTTCAGCAAGCGCATTGTCAGAGCCCTCCGAGGCTGCTTTCTTGCGCGAAAGGCCCGGGGGAGTCAAGGGCGATGCAGTGGCACTGTCGATGCAGTGGCGCCGCCGCTTAGGCGGTGTCACATTTCTGTCGGTCAGGAGAAATTGCAGCAATATTGGGAAGATGGCTCATGTGGCGAAAAATAGCCCAGCCCACGCCACCAACGCTTCGCCTTGCCCGGCAATCTGATAAAAGATCTCACCCGTGGACGACAAGCAAAGCAAGCGGCTGTTTGACCTTCTATTCTACAAGCTTGATGGCGAAGGCACTTCGCTTTTCGCGTTGCTGGACGGCAGCCGCGATCCTCGTGTGCTCAAGGCGATTGTTGAATCCGGACTCGATCGCGAATGTTTGTTGTCCGGCGATTTGGTTCCGGCTCTGCAGGCTGCCGCGCCGTATATCGTTCGGCTGAGGCATGGGTCGCTGGCCTGCGAGAAGCTGATCGGCGAAATGTGGGGAAAGAGCTGGGGCATGTTCGTTGCGGCCCAGGTCGGCTTGCGCATGGTCCACCGCCATCTGCGCACGTTCTTGCGGGTACAGACGGAGGATCGCCGCAAGCTGCTGTTCCGTTACTACGACCCGCGCGTGTTGCGCGTCTTCCTTCCGAGCTGCGACCCTGGGCAGCTATGGCAGATTTTTGGCCCTATTCAACGTTTTGACATGGAAACGCCGGACAGCAATCAGCTTCTGCGCTTCCGCATCGTCCCTGAGCCGGGGCGCTCGCTCGTGCTACGAAGTTGGACCTATCCATTGTCCGGGCTAGAGAACGCCGCCGACGATCATGGTCTTTCGCTGCCCAAGCGAGCACTCTAGCGCGCACACTCCTCGCAGAACGGCACGCCGTCTTGGGACGCCTTGATGAGCGTCGTTGCCTGGCGTGTCTGATCCACTTCCTCACGATCGGCTTCGGGCGACGCGGATGGATCGAACACGCTCTTCCGCGGAATGCCCGGCCGCCATCCACTGGCATCCACGGGCCGTTCCACGTATCGCCGCTGGACGATTTGCTTGAGTAGAATCAGCCCGTCGGGCGAAAGTGGCGGACGCCAGTCGTGCGCGAGGCGTTGGTGTGCCTCCGCCAGCAAGCTGGCCAATCCGGGAGGCGCCAAACGGGCCAACCCTTCAAGAACCACGAGAGCGTCTCTGCGGCTGACGACGTCGTAGGCGTCTCGGTTGGGCAGCCGGTGCAGATCCGCATCGGCCACCAGTCGGTACCTGCGGCCCTCATGGCTCAAGGCCTTGCGAGCTTCTGTCTCGATGGCGCGCACTAGCCGCCGCTGCCGCGCCAGCGAAGAGGTCTCGCCTTGGGTGACCTTCGCGCATTCACGCAGGACCACAAAGTCGGCGCTCTCGACCAACTCGCGCAGCAGCCCATGGAGCTGCAGATCGTCGAATGCGGAAAGCGCGAATGAGGTGAGGCGCGCGCGTAGGATGAAGTCGCACACCTCGGCTCGGTCGCGCAGCGCTGCCTCGGCCAGGCACGCATTGGCCTGGCGGCCTGGCAGATGCTCATAGCCGCCGTCGCGACAAAGCCGGAGGGCCTCGGTGGTTCGTACCAATATCCGCCGCTCCTTCTGCCAGAAGGGCGTAAGCAAGAGTGCGTTATGCTCAAGAGCCATGGTGCGGTCTCGGACGGCATCAAAGAAGGAGCGGTAGAAAGATTACCCCATGCCGACCGAAACTCATCGCGAAAATTGTGGCCTCAATACTCGTGGGGCCCGAGGTGACTCACGAAATGTGCTTGGCCTCCAGCCGGTCCCGCGTCTTGTCGTCCAATTGACCGGTGGCCGGTAGTCCTGCCGCACACTGAAACGCCTTAATCGCATCCACAGTTGTGGCATCGATTTCGCTGCTCTCGACGGAACAGTGGAACCCGAGATTATTCAGCCGCCCCTTGATGCCCGCGATCGTCTCGGACATGTCCAGGTGTCCCAACTGCAGCACCCAGTGCAGCGACCGATTCGGATCGTTGTCGTCCGGCCACAATGTCAAAGCCGCCTCCCTCGTAGTAGGGAGCACTTCGTAGTGCAGTTCTCCCTTTTCGAGCCGTCCTTCCACGGTCTTGCCTTCCACTTCCAGCTTGTACCTGGCATCGTTGTAGGGGACGCCAAAAGGATCCTGGAGATGGACCCGGATCGCCGCTCGCAGCGACTTCACTTCGAACCGGTGCCGTTGGTTGGTAACGCAGTCGTACTCTGGAGGTTCCTTGTCCGGGATGTAGATCATATCGCCAGGATTCAGCACATCGGGATTCGGACGTGCCTGCTTAAGAGAGGCGTTCTGCGGGTGATCGTAAATCGCTTTCCAGTCTCGGAACCCGTACTTGTGCGCGATCGTAACCACGGTCTCGCCTTGCTCCACGGTATGTTTGGTGGCCATAGTCAATCCTCTAGCGTCGGGGTATCGCGATGCTCCACCGCCCCTGTAAACTCCCGCGCGTCCAAACCGGGGAAGCGGACGATGCACTTTTCCGCGGGAACGCCCTCCAACCGGACCCATCCCTTCTCGTTGAGACGGCCTTCATGAATGCCTCCCCCGGCGTCACGAATCCAATATGCTTCGAGTGGTACGGCCTTCCCCTCCTCATCCACCAGCTCGATCTCCAGCCACGCCTTCTCCACCATTGTGGTTCCCGCGAGATTCGCCGTCGGCGCCGAACGCTCCGGAAAGGTGTGGCTTTGAAACTCGCGCCAGTCGCGAGCTGGGAACCGAACTAGGCCCATGCCTTCCGGGATCTGGTCGTGCCTCGCAAAGCCTTTCGAATCCAGCGTTCCCTCAATCACCATCCCGTCGCTCAGCCTCAGCCAGTAGGGCTCGCCGCCGACCGGATTGCCCCCCTCGTCCCCCAGCTCGATCACGAACCATGCCCGCAGCGAGTTGCACGCCAACACCGTTGC
>PMLH01000211.1 GCA_003159055.1 Myxococcales bacterium | reverse complement strand
CTTCTTCCAGTGCACCGAGTGCCGTCGCTGCGCCGTCTTCTGCCCGTACGGAATCGACACCGCCGAGTTCACCATGCTTGGCCGCGACCTCCTCTTGCGACTCGGGCTTTCCGCCAACTGGGTTATGGAACCGGTGGCGAACTGCTACCGCACCGGCAACCACCTCGGCATTCAGCCACAAGGGATCAAGGATTCGCTCGAATTCCTCGCCGACGAGCTGGAGGAAGTGACCGGCATCCGCGTCGATGTGCCAATCAATCGCAAGGGCGCCGACATTCTGTTCGTCACGCCGTCGGGCGACCTGCTGGCGGATCCCGGCACCTACACAGCGATGGGCTACCTGGCCCTCTTTCACGAGCTTGGCCTCAACTACACCTTCAGCACCTACGCCTCGGAGGGCGGCAACTTCGGACTTTTCGCCTCGCCCGAGCTGATGAAGCGGCTGAACGCGAAGATCTACGCCGAAGCCAAGCGGCTCGGTGTCAAGTGGATCCTGGGTGGCGAATGCGGCCACATGTGGCGGGTGATCCACCAGTACATGGACACCATGAACGGTCCGGCGGATTTTCTCGAAGTGCCGACCTCGCCCGTCACCGGTACCAGGTTCCTGCACGCGCGCTCGACCAAGATGGTCCACATCGCCGAGTTCACGGCCGACCTCATTGCGCACGGCAAGCTCAAGCTCGACCCGTCTCGGAACGCAGCGGTGCGCGCCACCTTCCACGACTCGTGCAACCCGGCCCGCGCGATGGGTCTTCTGGAGGAACCGCGCGTGGTCCTGCGCGCCGTGTGCCGCGAATTCCATGAGATGCCGGAAGACACGATTCGCGAGCGAACTTTGTGCTGCGGCGGTGGCGCCGGACTTGCCGCCGACGAGAACATGGAAGTCCGACTGCGCGCCGGCATGGGCCGCGGCAAAGCAGTGGCGCAGGTTCGCGACGCGCACGGCGTGAACAGTCTGGTCACGATCTGCGCCATCGATCGCGCTACGCTGACCACCGTTTGTGACTACTGGTCGCCCCCTGTGCGCGTCGCCGGGTTGCACGAGTTGGTTGGCAATGCCCTCGTCATGAAGGGCGAGAAGTCGCGAACCCTCAACTTTCGGCGCGAGCCCATCGCGCAGCCGGACTCATGATGGATATCGGCAAAGTCGTCGGAGGAATCGCGATCGCGGCCGTGGTGGCGGCTGGACCGCTTTGGGTTGGCGCAGTAAGGGGCGCCAGGAGCGAGCCAGCCGTGCCGCCGAGCGGCACTGGACAGTGCATCGAACCCAAGGATTCCATGCGCCGCAATCACCCGGCGTTGCTGTCCAGTTGGCGCGAACAGGCGGTCCGGCTCGGCCAGCGCACCCACCGCACCACCGACGGTCGCGATGTTCGCATCGGCCTCGCGGAGACCTGCCTCGGCTGCCACGGCGAAGCGAGCAAGTTCTGCGAGCGATGCCACACGCAAGTCGGCGTCACGCTTTCCTGTTGGCAATGCCATCCGCAGTCGACGATCGCGCGACCGTAGCTGACTTCGAGCTGCTAGGAGTAAAAGAAGGGGCGAGAGAACCAAGGAAAAGAAGGCCCCGCCTATGTACCCCATCATGCTCGACCTGCACGACCGTCCCTGCCTCCTCGTGGGCGCGGGCCAAGTCGCGCACCGGAAACTGCTTTCCCTTCTGGCGGAGGGTGCACGGGTGACGGTGGTTGCTCCCACCGCAATCGAGCCCGTCGCGCGGCTTGCCGCCGAGGGGACGGTCGCCTTGCGTGAGCGGCCGTTCGCCGACGCCGATGTCGAGGGCTTTCAGCTCGTGTTCGTCGCCACGGGCGACCGTGCGGTCGACCAGCAGGTCGTCAACGCCGCCCAAAAGCGCGGAATCTGGGTGAACGTGGCGGACGTGCCCGCGCTGTGCGACTTCTATCTTCCCTCCCGCGTGCAGCGGGGAGATTTCCAACTCGCCATCGCCTCGGCGGGCGGCGCGCCGTTCGCAGTTCGCCGGCTGCGACAGTTGCTCGAACGCAAGTTCGGTCCGGAATGGTCCGAATGGGTTTCCGCGGCCAAGCAATTCCGCCAGCGCGTGCAGGCCAACGCCCTTGCACCGTCTGCGGCCGAGGCGGTCTTCGACCGATGGGTGGAGCATTCCGTCGACGACGCCACCTTGGCTGTTCGCCTGCCGACGGCGGAAGAAGAGGCCGCGTGGATTGCAGCGGGAAGCGGCGGCGACAAGGGCGCGGCTGAGAAGACCGGCCACGTTGCGCTGGTGGGCGCCGGCCCCGGCAATCCGGGCTTGCTGACCGTGCGTGGCTTGGACCTTTTGCGCAGGGCCGACGCCGTGGTGTACGACCGCCTCGCGATTCCTGCGATCCCGCTCGACCTTTCCGATCGCATCGAGCTCATCAGCGTCGGCAAGGAAGCAGGCCACCATCCAGTCCCGCAGGACGAAATCAATCAGATCCTGTTGCGCCTGGCCCGCGCCGGAAAACGCGTCGTGCGCTTGAAAGGCGGCGATCCCTTCGTCTTCGCCCGCGGCGGCGAGGAGGCGATGCTGCTGCGCTCGCACGGCATCGCGTGCGAAGTCGTCCCCGGCGTCACCGCGGGCATCGCCGCACCGGCCGCAGCAGGCATTCCAGTCACCTACCGTCGCGAAGCGGTCCGACTGACCTTCGTCACCGCACACGAAGGCGGAACCCCACAAGTCCGCTGGGATCTGCTCGCCCAAGACCAGCACGCAACCTTGGTTGGCTACATGGGCGTGAGCAACCTTGCCGAGGTCAGTGCGTCGTTGATGGCGGCTGGCATGGGCGGCGAAACACCGGCGGCACTCATCGAGCGCGCAACCCTTCCCGGACAGCGCTCCCTGCGCACGTCACTGGCCGAGCTGCCGGCCGCGGCCGAGAAGGCCGAAATCCAATCCCCTGCAATTTTCGTCATCGGTGGCGTGGTCGCGCACGCCGAGGCGCTCGCCAGTAAGCAGCCTCCGCTTCGAGGCCTGCGCGTCGCAACCTTCGCACCGGCATGCGACGTGGCGCGGGCTCTGCACGCCGCTGGCGCCGAAATTCTGGCCGCGCCCAAACCGTTGACCGCAGCCGCGCGCATCGTGCTTGGTTCGGAGCCACTCTCCGGTTGGCTGGTTCGAAGCGCGGCCGAGCTCGATGCTCTTGAGCGCGAGCGAGGCGCTACGGACTTTCTCGGCAAGACACCGGTGTGGTGTCGCAGCGCCGACCTCGCGGCGACGGCCCGACAGCGCAACTGGAGCGAGGTCACGGTGCTGGGCGGCAGGGAAGACCTGGCCGCAATGACCGCCCTGAACCACAAGGAGCACAAGCGATGATTCTGCTGGCACTGACCTATCTGGCCGTGGTCGCCTTCGGCTTAGCCATCGTGCTGCGCGCGCTGAAGATCGCCCGCATGCCGCTTCATCTGCGCTGGGAGCTGTATCCGGTTCCGCACGATGCAAATGCGGCCCACGGCGGATCGGTGCTCGAAAATCTAAACTGGTGGCGGGTTCGCGCCTCGACCAAACACCTCGGCGATCTGAAAGTCATGGCCAGGGAGATCCTGCTTCTGGACGGCGTGCGCGAGCACAACCGTTCGCTCTGGCTGCGCAGCTATCCCTTCCACGGCGGGCTGTATCTGCTGGCCAGCTTCCTGCTTCTGCTGGGCCTTGGCGCCATCGCCGACGGCCTCGACATGGCCGGCCTCGCTTCCGCCCTTGCGACCGTCACCGTGTTCGTCGGCGTCGCCGGGTTCATCCTGCTCGGCGCAGGTGCGCTGGGATTGCTGCTCTGGCGCCTTGCCGATCCCGCCCTGCGCACGCACAGCGCGCCCGCGGATCTCTTCAACCTTGTGTGTTTCTGCGTCCTCGCGACCCTGGGTCTGGCGACTTTCGCACTCGCAGATGGCGATTTCGCCTGCCTGCGCGGCTTCGCGCGATCCCTTCTCACCCTAGAGCCCGTGGCGGATCTACCCACCCTCGTGGTCGCAGAAATCGTCGTCGGCTTGGCCCTGCTGGTCTACCTGCCGCTTTCACACATGTCCCACTTCTTCACCAAGTGGTTCATGTATCACAGCGTTCGTTGGGACGACCAGGTCAACCGCGTCGGGTCCGGACTGGAAGCAAAGATCCAGCGCCAGCTTGGTGAAAAGGTCACGTGGGCCGCTGCCCACGTCGGCGGTGGCGGCGGAAAGAACTGGGTCGACGTCGCCACTGCGGAGGTGAAGAAATGAGCGTCGCCATTCCATTCTCCGCGGTCGGCAAACCCAGCGAGCGCCTAGGCCAGCTCGACGACAACGATCGCGTGCCGCTGCCGCCGCCATACGACGCCTGGCAAGAACCGCCGCTGCCGGCACTTTCGGCCGAGCTGCACGCCCGCTGCGAATGCTCGCTGGACGACACCGTCGCGGTCTCGGTCCCGCACCCCGCGAGCCCGGAAGCCGAGAAGGCGCTGGTCGAAGGCTTCCTGGCCGGCCTCGACAAACTTTTCAGCCGCGAGAACAACTGGACCTTCCTGCAACCGCTGGTCCTTTCCATCGATCACTGCACGAAGTGCCAGACCTGCGCGAAGGCGTGCCACATCTTCGAGGAAAGCGGCCGGAACGAGCTGTATCGGCCGACCTTCCGCGCGGAGATTCTGCGCCGCCTCTACCACAAGCACCGCAGCGGCGGCAGCTTGCTTTCGCGCTTTCAGCACGGCGACATCGATATCAATTGGACCACAATCGCGCGCTTGCTCGAGCTCTCGTACCGCTGCAACCTCTGCCGTCGCTGCGCCCAGACCTGCCCCATGGGCGCCGACAACGGTTTGATCGCTCGGGAGATTCGCAAGCTGTTCAGCATGGAGCTCGGCATCGCGCCCAAGGAGATTCACGAGAAGGGTTCGATGCTTCAGCTACGTTCCGGTTCGTCAACCGGGATGAATCAGGCCGCCGTTCGCGACAACATGGCGTTCGTCGACGAAGAGATGACCGAAAAGACCGGCATCAAGGTCGAAACCAAGTGGGACGTCGCGGGCGCCGACGTGCTGCTGCTTCACAACGCGGGCGAGATCCTGTCGTGGCCGGAAAATCCCGGGGCCTTCGCGCTGATTCTCGACGCCGCCGGAATCTCGTGGACCCTGTCGAGCGATCTGGTCGGCTACGATGCCGTCAACTACGGCCTGTGGTACGACGACGCGCAATTCGCCCGCGTCGCCATCAAACACGCCCAGATCGCCAAGAAGCTCGGCGTGAAGAAGATCGTGATCGGCGAGTGCGGGCACGCCCACAAGTCGATGATGGTCATCGGCGACCGCATCCTCACCGGCGAGCTGAACATTCCGCGCGAAAGCTCGCTGACCTTGCTCGACGACATTGTGGCCAGCGGCAAGCTGAAACTGGACCCGTCCCGCAACGATTTTCCCGTCACCTTGCACGACCCGTGCAACGTGGTTCGTCTGATGGGCATCGTCGAGCCTCAGCGCAGGATTCTGCGCAAGATCGCGCCGAAGTTCCGCGAGATGACCCCGCACGGCGTCCACAACTATTGCTGCGGCGGCGGCAGCGGCTTCGCCATCATGTCCAGCCACAACTTCGCCGACTGGCGCATGCGGGTCGCGAGCCGGCGAAAATTCAGGCAAATCCTAGAAGCCTTCCGCGACGACCTTGCCCCCGAGCATCCGAAATACGTGTGCGCCCCGTGCAGCAACTGCAAAGGCGCCATCCGTGACATCCTCGGGCGCTACCAAGCCAAGGAAAAGGTCGGCATCCGCTACGGCGGCCTGGTCGAATTGATCGTGAACGCAATGACCGACGCGAAGCCGGGATTTCTGAGCTGGGAGGAGTAGGTTACTGGGGCGCGCCCTCGAGGATCCACTGCCGGACGAGATCGATGTCGGCTGCGCCAAGGCAGTTCGCAGCAGCGCCGCCGTCGAGGGAATCGCACGAGGGCATCGTTGCAGCGCCGCCGTCAACGCCTGGGACCAATACACGCGGCATGCGCGAGCCACAGTTGGCGGGCGGAGTGCCGGGCGAGGGCTCTGTGCCAGTGATCTTGAGGTAGAGAAAACTCGACCCGGGATCTCCGGGAACGACCGCTCTACGCGGCTGAGCCGCGTCGCCGCCGGCATCTACGTTCTCGCCACAGTAGGTTTCAAGCAGCAGCGGTGCGAGCAGACGAGCGTACAGTGAGGTACCCGCATCAATGTCGTCAGTGAAATTGATACGCGTTGCCGCTGCTCCGGTTCCTGTGTGGCAGGCAGCACAGCGGGCCGCGACAAGGGCCTTGATCTGTGCCAGCGTCGCGCCGCCATCGAGGCCGGTCTCGACAGAGCCGTCGAGGGTCGGGATCGCCGCATCAATCGCAGGAGAATCCGCCGCGGCATCAGGCTGAGAAATGGCAATGTCGTTCGCGGCGTCCAGCGATCCGGTGCTGCCACCACTGCCCCCCGCCCCGCCGGAACCAACGCGGCCGCTGTCAGAGCCAGCGTCGATCTTCGCCGTCCCGCCCGAGCCGAGTGCCCCGCCCGCCCCGCCGCCGGTGGAGCTGCTGCCACACCCGACAACCACAAGGGTGTAAAGCATCGAAAAGAACCCAAAAGTAAGCGAGTGTCGCGAGATCACCATAATATGTCCTTTGCTTAGCTGTGCAATTTGCCAGCGTCGCCAGGCGCGGCCTCAAGCACGTGTTGTTCGATTGCCAGCCGGGCCCAAAGGTTTCATCGAAAACACGGCGGCGGTCGGACGGCAGATGGCGAAGAACATCGTTTCGAGGGACCCCATCACGGCAACGTCCCTGAGCGCATGATCACAGACATGGAATTGGGGGGGGTGATGGACTCTTCTCCCAAGATTGCGCGCCGCTATACTGGACACCATGAGACTCCGATGGGCGTTGTTGTCGTTCTCCGTGTTGGTAGGCCTCTCGATGTTGGCCGGTAATGGCTGCAGCAAGTCGAGTAGGAGCCTTGCCGCGGAGGCAGGACCTTCTGCAACTGCCCCGGACGGCAAGCAGAGCGGAGGCACGGGGGGCGCGGGCGTCGGCGACACAGGCGTCGGTGGCTCGGACACGGGCGGGGCCGGCGGCAGCAACGGCGGGGCCGGCGGTGGCTTGGGCCGGGCGGGCACGGGGGGCAGTTCGGGTCTCGCAGGAGCAGGAGGCATGGGTGGGGCTGGTGGCGGCAACGGCGGTGCCGGCGGTGGCTTGGGTGGGACGGGCGCGGGCGGCACGTCAAGCCTGGGTGGAGCAGGAGGCACGGCAGCACCGATTACCTGCGGACCTCCCGCGTGTTGCACTTCCGTGGCTCTTGATCCGACGAAGGTTCACCTCGTTCTAACCAACAGTCAGCTGTGGATGAGCGGCAGGGTGGAGCGCACCGAGTGGGATGGAAACCCATGGAATGTGTCCATGGTTGTGTCGTTGCCTGGTGGGCAATCGCTTGACTGCACATCGAAGATCGAGGCCGGCAAGGACGTCAAATTCGTCAAGCTCACTTGCCCTCCAATCACACCGGGTGCATCGCCCGCTTGCGGTTCTATCGTTGCCCTCCAGGTCAACATCCGCAGCTCTACCTACACCGACACGACCGGCACCAGCACTGTTTGCGCGGGCGCCACAAGCCAAACCAATCTCTCGCTGCCGGTCGAATGTCAGGAGTGTCCTGCTTCGGGCGCCTCCTCCTATTCGTACTGCGCCATTCTAGACTCCTATTGCTACTGCCCGACGTGCTGCAGCTCGTGCGCGAGCGCGATGCCCTGCTATTGCGACCTGGACGGGACATCGGGAGGGACCTCCTGGCGCGGCTGTCCGGTTGAATGATGTGAGCCTCCGCACCAGGCACGCTCCTTTCTTTCCTTCGTCGTGTTCGCCCGGCACCGAAGCTCGTATAGTGGAGGGGGAATCGGGCCATGAAGGAAAAGGACATACGCGATCGCATCGCGCAATTCTTGAAGAAGACCGCGCGCACGGTGGTCGTGCCGGCGTCCATGGGACTGGGGCTCTCGGCAGCAGGGTGCGAGCGGCATGCGCTGCAGGGCAAGCCCGCGGATGGTGGCCCCGACCTCGTGGCCGAGAATTCGGACACCCTGGCCAGCGCGCCGGATCTGGCGGACGCGGCCACCAAGGACGACCTCCCACTGATGAATGTGCCGTATCTGGCAGTCATGGTGGAAGACGCCGCAGCGGACGTCGCAGCAGATGCGCTGGAAGCGCCGAGCGTGGACGCCGACCGAGTCGATAACCGAGATGCCGACCGAGTCGACAACCGAGACGCCGACCGAGTCGACAACCGAGACACCGACCGAGACGCCTCCGAGGCGCCGCTGGACGTGCGGCCCGACATCCCCTTTCCGCCTCCGCCGTATGTCGTGTTTAGTCTGGCGGCGGACAAGCCATTGGCAACTGGCGCGCCAGGGACGTCACCCGGCCCCTTGGCGCCGCCGGAGAAGAAGTAGGCCGTCATGCTCGAGGTCTTTCGTCGCGTCGGCTTCGTGCCGCGCGCCTGCGGCTGGGAGCTAACGCTTCGGTGCAACATGAATTGCACCCACTGCGGATCGCTCGCGGGCCGCGCGCGAGATGACGAGCTGACCACGGACGAGTGCCTGCGCCTCGCGGACGCGTTGGTCGAGCTGCGCTGCCAGCGCGTGACCCTGACCGGCGGCGAGCCCACGCTGCACCCGGCATGGGATCAAGTGGCCGAGCGACTCACCCGACAGAAGGTGCGGGTCGGAATGATTTCCAACGCTTGGGCCTGGCAGGCGAGCGACGCCGAACGGGCGGCGCGCGCCGGAATCTGCAGTGTCGGCTTCAGTCTCGACGGCCTAGAGGCCGAGCACGACGCCTTTCGCACGCCGGGTTCCTTCGCCCGCGTGCGCGCTGCCATCGCCGACGTGCGTGCGGCGGGGCTGGAAGCGACAGTGAACACGACGATTCATCGCGGAAATCGCCATCAGCTGGTGGAGATGCGCGACCTTCTCGCCTTTGCGGGCGTGCGCTCGTGGCAACTGCAATACGCCATCCCCACCGGAGCCATGGCGGCGCATCGAGATCTCGTGCTGCCGGCCGAGGATCTCTTGTGGCTGGTCCCGCAGATCGCCGACCTCTGCCGAGAGCGCAAGGGCCACATGGTCGTCGTCGCCAGCGACCACGTAGGGTATTTCGGCAAGCCCGAAGCGCACTTGCGCCAGGCCGACGTGAGCATGCCGTTCTGGCTTGGCTGCTGGGCGGGGATGCACGTGCTCGGGATCGAGAGCAACGGCAACGTCAAGGGTTGCCTGTCCTTGCCCTCGGAAAGGCACGGCCAAGCCGGCTACGTCGAGGGCAACATCCGAACGGAGAGCCTGCGCGACATCTGGCACCGCAAGACCGGATTTCTCTACAACCGTGGCTTTCGCATGGACGATCTGCGCGGTTTCTGCCGCGTTTGTCGCTACGGTGACGTGTGCCGCGGTGGCTGCACCTGGAAACGCCACAGCCAAACCGATCTCGACGCGGGCGACACCTACTGCTTCTACTACCAGGCGATGAAGCACCATCGCTACGACCTGCTCGACGACGAGCCCACGTCCGCGGAAACAACGTACTTCGAGGGCTAGCCGGGTTCACTGAGTGGATGGGGAGACCCCTCGTCGACATCCATGTGCCCTATTCTTTCTTATCCTCCGGCGTGTCCTTCGGGACCGGCTTCTTCCGTCGCTTCAGCACCTTCGCCACCAGGGGCGTCAGGGCTACGCTGGCAAGAATCCGGAGCGGCTGGGTAACCTTGGTGGCAAGCCAAGCCGCCCCCCACAGCCCTGCCTTGCCAGCCGTGCTGTCAGTGTGGACACCAAGGTGGATGGCCGCCGCAAAACCCAGCAGAACAAGCACGAAAAGCACCAGATAGGTGTACAGCGCCAGTTGTCCGTATTCGGCGAGGAGAGCCTTCAGTCGTTGTCGGTTCATGGTTGCCGTGGCGACAGGTTGCGTAGCGAGTGTTGCACGCCGCACCCGCGGATGCAGTCTTAATCGCTGACGTGGAACCGGCGCCACTCGGGCGTGCAGTTTGGCGGAACAAGACCGCCTTTCCGACGTTGATCGAAGCAGGAGGGATATCATGAAGACCACACATCTGCTTCTGCTTGCCACGTTCGCGCTCACAGGACTTTCGGGCTCTGCCTCGGCGCAAGGGGCGGTTTACCAGCAGGCGCAAGACGACGGGTGGGTGCCGGTCAAGCACCTAGAGTTCACCGACGACGACGTTGAAGGCGGCCTGCTCGGCCCTGACGGCGAGCTCATCATGGCAACCGAACGCGCTCATCACCCGTCGCTCATCGAGATCCGCGAAGGCTTCGAAGCCGAGCTGATCAAGACCATGGAGGACCAGTAAGCTGGGCGAAGACTCTGGAACCACCCCTGGGCGCGCCGTCGGTCGTGACAAGAGTCCAGAAGAACTGATATGTTGACCTCCTCTTGGCGGCGGCGGCGCGACATCTCGCCGCGACCAGCGCGCCAAGGTCGTTCAGCCAAATTGTTGCGGCGCCGGGCCGCAAGGAATTCGACAAGGAGTTCGACATGACGGGCCTGCGGTTGGTAAGTATTCTGGCAGCGGTCTTCGTGAGCTTGCTGCTCGACTCCTCGGTGCAAGCCGCACCGAGGGTCATCGCTCAGGCGACGGCGCCGTCCTCAGGGCAGGACATCGTTCAGCCCGCCCCAAGTCTGCCTCCCCCCCAACCATACTACCCGCCGCAGCCGCCGGGGCCGTACTCTCAGCCCGCGCCTGGGTACCCGCCTTCGCAGTATGGGTACCCACCGCCCGCGGCCTATCCGCAGCCCTACTACTTGCCCCCAGTGGACATGCGCCCGGCGGTCCTCGACTACGATCCGGACAAACCGATTCCGCCTGGGTACCGCTTGGAGAGCAGCGCTCGCAAAGGATTCGTGGTTTCGGGCAGCATCATCTTCGGTATCAGCTACGGAATTGCTCTGCTGGTTGCAGCCTCGAGCACCGAATCGAGCTCCTCCTACTCATCCTCCAGCTCCAACGATGTGCCGTTCAACAATTCCTTGCTGTACATTCCGGTGCTTGGACCGTGGCTCGCGCTTGCGACGGTGAAAGACACAAGCTGTTCTAGCTCTAGCACCTACTACTATTCCTGCGACAACAGCGACGCGAGCGATTGGAAGACGCTGCTGGTGGTTGGCGGAGTGACCCAGACACTGGGTGCGGGCTTCATCATCTTGGGACTCGCCTCGCGATATCACCAGCTGGTGCTCACCGAGCATGTGCGGGCCTCGGTCCTGCCCGTCCAGATGGGGCGGACGGGTCAAGGTCTCGCCATGGTGGGCTCGTTCAGCGGACTCTAGAGGATCTCGACCCTGGGTGTAGTCCTAAGCTACGTTCCGCCCATCGCCTGGCAGGCCGCGGAATGGATGGCGAAACCGACGTAGTCCGCGCACAGGTGCGCGTAGGGTTCGCAAAACCCGGTGGAGCACTCCTGTCCCGCCGTGCACGCTTCGCCGATGTCGAACTGAGAAACGCAGATTCCGCCAGCGCAGCGCAGGCTCTCAAGGCAAGGAGCTGAATCGCACGCGGCAGCCAAGCCCATCTTGGGCTGGCAGGCCCACACCCCGGCCGCGTCCCCACAGAAGAAGCCCGGTGGACAAATCTCTCCGATGTTCGCGCAGCCTGCTCCCTGCAACACCACGGTCTCGGTTCCGCAGCGCCCCGGGGAGCCCTTGCCCTGGTCACAGATGAGCCCCGCGACGCAGTCTTCGTCAAACGAGCACTCTTGGTTGGCCAACTTCGCGCCACGGTAGACTTCGCTGCACGCTTGGTCGAGCGTATCCAGATCCGCTGCACTGAGGGCACCCGGACGTTGGTGCAACTGGCCGTACACACGGTTCACCGTGCTCAGGCATGCCGCCGCGCTGGCCGGCATGAAAATCCAGCCTTGCGCCGTAGAGCTCTGGTCCTCCTGCGCACGGACGGAGAGTTGCTCCGCGACGCACGAGGTCTCTGGCATCAGACAAGCGGGCGACACCTCTGCACAGACCGCCTGCGCATAGCGATTGCTGAAGTCGGTCGGAGTCAAAGGCTTGTTTTCGTTCCCGCAGCCCATGGCGAGCAGCGAACCAAGCCCCCATATCAAGCGGCGCGCGTTCATGGCTGGATCTTCGCAGCGAGATCCAGCCCGTCAAGTAAAACGCCCATTTGCTACTTGGCAAAGTCCACGGCGCGGGTTTCTCGCACGACCGAAACCCGGATTTGGCCGGGATAGGAGAGCTGCGCCTCGACCTTGCGGGCGATGTCCTTGGACAGCACGCGCGCCTGCTCGTCGCTGACTTTGTTGTTCTCGACCAGGACCCGCACTTCACGACCGGCCTGAATCGCGAAGGCCCGCTCGACACCTTCAAAGCCAGACGCCACCTTCTCCAGGTCGTCCAGACGCTGGACGTAGGATTCCAGCGACTCTCGCCGAGCCCCGGGGCGCTGGTTGGCCAGAACGTTGGCCGCGTCCACGATGTGGTCCAGCACGTCTTCGGCCGGAACTTCGCCGTGGTGAGCTTCGATGGCGTGGCAAATCTTCGGCGCCTCGCCAAACTTGCGCGCCATCACAGCGCCCGCGACGGCGTGCGACCCGTCGACCTCCTGATCCACGCCGCACCCGATGTCGTGCAGAAGCCCCGCCCGGCGTGCCACTTTCACCGGATAGCCAAGCTCGCCCGCGATGGTGCCCGCCAAAAAGCCGACCTCGATGGAGTGCGCAAGCAGGTTCTGCGCGGTTCCCGAGCGAAAGCGCAACTTGCCCAGCAGTCGCCCAAGATCGGGGTGCAGTCGGCCGATGCCAAGATCGAACGCCGCCTGATCGCCGGCTTCCTTGCACTGGGCTTCGACCTCATCGGTGGCCTTGCGAACCATTTCTTCGATACGCGTCGGATGGATGCGACCGTCAGCAATCAGCCGGGTCAGCGCCAGNNCCGATGATCCGGCCCTTCATGTCGTCGGACGGTAGCGGAACCACCGCGACCGTGCGCTCGGCCACGTACTCGCTTGCGTAGCGCTGCACGGCGGCGCCAAGAACCAGCTGCGCCTTTTGCTTTGCCTCGGCGGCAGCTTCCTCTTCAATGCGCTTCACCTCGGCCGCCGCGGCGGCGCGGGCCTCGGCCTGAACCTCCGCGGTGAGCAGCTTGCGAGCCTCGGCCTCGCTGATGCCAGCAATCTTCTCCAGTCGCGTACGCGCCTCGGCAGCTTGGCTGGCAGCAGCGCGAGCGACCGTCTCTGCGGTCTGTTCGCGCGCCATCAGCTGCTTTTCTTTGCGCGACAGATTCTCCCGCTCGCCCTTCATCTCCCGATCGCGGCGATCGGTCGAATCCGCCCGGGCACGAATCTCGGCGGCGGCGCGGTCAAGCTCCTGGCGACGCGTGCGAAGCTCGTTTTCGACCTCGTTGCGCAGTTTCTGCGCGGCTTCCTTGGCCTCAATGCCAGCCTGACGCTTGATGGCGTCGGCTTCGCTGTCGGCAGCGGCGAGGACACGCCTTCGTCCCTCCTCGCTCTCGGGCACCGAGTCCGGTTTGCTCGACCGGCCCAGTAGGAATGCGACGATCCCGGCTATCGCTGCCGCCACGATCGCGCCGATGATGCTTAGAGCCGTCATGCTTCTTCCTTAATCGTTCGTTGCGTTGCAGTGAACAGCGCGTTCATCTGTCAAAATGCAATCGAGCGGCACGTCCCATTCCCCGGACGGACACGTGTCCACGAGTTGAAAATCGAACGCGAACCCGATGAAGCGGGCCGCGGTCGCATCAGGATGTGCCCGGACATAGGCCGCGAGCTCATCGTAATAGCCGCCACCATAGCCCACGCGAGCGCCGCGCTGGTCGAACGCCAGGCCCGGCACCATGAAGACGTTGATGTCCTGCGCGGGGACTTCGGGACAATCCACGCTCGGCTCTAGTAAGCCGAAGATGCCAAACACCAGATCAGTCTGATTCTGGACGCGGTGAAAACGCAGGCGCGGCGGGATAAGCCCGGTGCTCACGCGAGGGAGCACGACATCGACGCCGCGTTGCCGAAGCTCATCCAGCAGAGGCCCGGTGTCGATTTCGGACCGCGTCGACACAAAGCCCGCCACCGCACGCGCGTTGCGAACCTCGGGCAAGCCGAGAAAACGCTCCGTGGCTTGCGTCACCATGAGCGTCCGCTGCGCGGACGGAAGGGCGTCCCGCTTCTCTGCCATGGCGCGACGGAGCGCCCGCTTTTCTTCCCTCAGCGAGAGCTCGGCCGGATGCATGTCTGCCAACGTTTCGTTCTTGCGACGAGATGGTCGGCCAGCCCAAGGAACCGGCGCGCCGCCCGCTGGGCGATCTGCGCATCAAGAACGAGGACGCTGCCTCGCTGGAAGTTGTTTGAAAGGTTGGGCATCTATGTGGAGCGCGACCTCGTCGCCCAGGCGGCCGGGCTGAGTGGACGCGGTGCTCGCACTATACCCGAAAAAGGCGCGTTCTATCCAACCAGCGAATCGTCGGCCTTGCCTGATCGTTTTGAACGACGCAGCATTTCTTCTGCGTGCGCAGCAGCCTGCGCGGTCGGCGTCGCCCCCCCGAGCATGCGCGCGATTTCGTCTTTGCGCTCCTCCGCGGAAAGAACCGCCACCCGCACGCTGGTGCGCGACTTGGTCGATTCCTTGTGGACCTTCACGTGGCTGTCTGCAAAAGCCGCTATCTGCGGAAGGTGGGTGACCACAAGGACCTGCTTATGCTTGGCAATCTCGGCCAGCTTGCGACCGATGACTTCCGCCGTTCCGCCGCCGACCCCAGCGTCGACTTCATCGAAAACGTAGGTCGTGGCCTGACCTTCCTTCGCCAAGGCCTGCGCTACCGCCAGCATGACGCGGGAAAGCTCGCCGCCGGAAGCAATGCGGTCGAGCGGCCGAGGTTCTTCGCCCGGGTTGGGTGCAAATTGGAACCGGACCCGGTCACGGCCTTTGCTTCCCAGGGATTCTCGGTCTTCCACCAGAACCGAAACCCGAGCGCCGCCGAGCCCAAGGTCGCGCAGGGTTTCGTCGATGCGTTTTCCCAGCGTCCGCGCTGCCTTTCGACGTCGTTCGCCAAGTGCCTCCGCAAGGTCGTTCATACGCTTTGCCGCCGCTGCGACCGCGGCCTGGCGCGACACCAGCCCTTCCTCAAACGACCCCAGCTCCGCCAGCTCACGCGTGATTTCATCGCGCCTCTGGATGGCAGCCTCGACGGTGCCGCCATGCTTTCGTATCAGTCGACCAATGAGAAACAGGCGCTCCTCGATTTCGCTGAGCCTCTCGGGTTCGAAGCGCAGCTTGGCCGCATAGTGCGAAAGCGACGAGGCGGCATCCTCGACTTGCGCCTGCGCCGCCCGCAACGCTTCCACAACCGGAGCCAAAGCCGGGTCGATGGCAGCCAGCCCAGCGGTCTCGCGCGCGACCGACGCAATCCGCCCGGCGGCGGCATCCTCGCCAGAGTACAGAGCGTCCTCGCCTCGCGTGCACGCGGCAAGAAACTTCTCCGCACCCTTGCAACGCTCGCGCTCGAGCCGTAGGGCTTCGTCTTCGCCGGGCTTCAAGTCGGCTTCCTCAAGCTCCCGGTGTTGGAAGCGAAGCAAGTCCTCGCGTTCGGCGCGGGTGCGCGCGTCGGCATCGAAACTGGCAAGATCGGCACGCGAATCCGAGAGTGCCTGAAAAGCCGCCTTCGCCTGCGTGAGAAGCTGTTCGTTACCAGCGAACGCATCGAGCATCGCAAGCTGGCTCTCGGGATCCACCAGCAGCTGCTGGTCGTGCTGCGAGGTGATGTCGCACAGCTTGCCTACCGTCGACCCCAAATCGGCGGCCGTCGCGAGCGATCCTCCGAGGTGAATACGCCCTCGGCCAGAACGCGCGATGGCGCGCCTCACGACCAGGCCATCCGACACGTCGCGACCGTCGGCCAGCAAGGCTTGCTTGATCTCCGAATCCTCGGGCAGGTCGACAATCGCCTCGACCCTCGCCTCGTCGGCACCGGTGCGAATCAAGTCCGAGCTGGCGCGTCCGCCTCGCAAGAGCCCGAGCGCCTCGACCAAAATGCTCTTGCCGGCGCCGGTTTCGCCAGTGATGACGGTCAGCCCGGGGCCGAGAGGCAGCTCGACCTCGTCGATGAGCGCGAAACCCGTGACTCGGAGATGCGTCAGCATGTCTTCGTTCTCGGCAATGTCCCGACCGAAGTTGCGCGGAGAAGGCTCATGCCTTGCGCTCGCCCCAAGAAAGCTTCTGCCGCAAGATCTTGAAAAAGGAATGACCCGGCCGAAACATGCGCAAATTGCGCTGTGATTTACGCACCTCGACGACGTCGCCCGGCCCGACCTCGCGGCTCCAATGTCCGTCCACCGTAAGCACACCGTGGTAGCGGGATGTGTTGGTCACCGCAACCCCCTTGTCGGCGCGCACCACCAGCGGGCGATTGGACAAGGTGTGCGGGCAGATTGGCGTAAGGACGATGGCTTCCAAATCCGGGCTCAAGATCGGCCCCGCGGCTGAAAGGTTGTAGGCCGTCGACCCCGTCGGGGTACAGAGGATCAGGCCATCGGCTTTGTAGCTTGTGATGGTGTCGCCGTTGGTGGTGGCGAGTAGATCAATCAGACGAGCCACTTCACGCTGGTTGATGACCGCTTCGTTGAGAGCGCTCTGGGTTTCGGGCGCGTTGTGCTTCCGGTGCAGCGTGACCAGCAACCGCATGCGTTCTTCGACCGACAGTCGGCCCTCGACGACGTCGATTAACGCAGCCCGCGCTTCGTCCAAGGCATACGGCGTCAGGAAACCCAAGCTTCCCAGGTTGAGGCCCAACAAGGGGACGTCGTAGTCGGCAACCAGTCTGGCGCCGTAAAGAAAAGTCCCGTCGCCGCCAAGCGCGACCATCACGTCGACACAGGCGCCAATGTCGGCGCCGGGCATACCACGGTGGCCGGCCGGCGTGCCTTGCCCGTAGTCCTCCACGAAGATCGCCCCGGATCCCCGGGCGTGCAGCAGTTCCGCGAGACTGATCGCGAGGCCAGGAGCCTCGGAGCTGCCGTCGCGAACGATGAAACCGAAACGCATCGGACGCGATTATGTCACGACCGAGCTTGCATCGGCACCTGGCAGCAATTGGAATCCACATTCACGTCGCATGGTCCGGGCGTGTGACCCTGGCCGGCAAGGGCTGGGCATGCTTCGGAAGATCAGCCCTGCCACCAGACCGGCCCGCTGCAGCATCGGCCCGCTGCAGCGAGGCTACCGCAATGTCACATCGCCCACTGACTGGGCGATGGCTACAGCTTAGGGCTGCATTTCGTAGAAAATCGTGATGCTGAGACAGTGAAACTCACGGTCCGAGCTCTGGGTGACCACCTTGTCAATAATCCGAGCCTTCGGATTGTCGTGGATCCACCGCGTAAGAACTTCACCGAGCTCATCGCGATCCTTCGCCTTGGTAGCCGTGAAAACCTTTGCCCCCATCATTGGCGCTTCTCCTTCCGAACTGTCCTACAGAACGCTGTTCGCAGAGCTCTCTCACAACCTGCGTGAACCTACATACCCTTCTGAAGAAACAATGTAAAGAACTTTTTTAAGTAAGTTAGCATACGATAATACTTAGTCAAGAAAGATGCGCTTCTCGCGCGATAGACTTGACCGCAACCCTTGAGATTGGTTAATACTCACCCCTCAGATTTTTTTGGCCTGACCCATCTGGAGGATTTCTTGGAGACACTGCTCGGACGCCCCCTCGAAGTAGAAGTTCGGGATTCCATCGAAAAGGCGATGAAGATCCTGAAGCAGAAGATGTCAAAGGAGGGCATCCTTCAGGAAATCAAGCGACGGCGCTATCATGAAAAGCCGTCGGTGAAACGCAAGCGCAAGATTCGCGAGGCTCGGAAGCGGCGTCGTCGCGAGGCAAAGAGGCGCGTAATCCGCTGACCTCCTGGATCGAAATCCAGATCGAAACCGACACCTCGGCCGCGGAGATTCTGGCCGCCGAGGTGGGGCCGTTGGTCGGTGGCGTGGAGTTGCGCGACGGAGGCACCTTGCTCGCCACCGCGCCAGGCAGAACGGCTGTGATCGCGCTGTGCAAGCCCGAGGACAGGCAGTTCGTTTTGTCGACGGCGCATGAGGCGTTGTCGACCGCGCGTGAGACGGGGCTGGCGGTGGATCCCGTCGTGGTCCGCGAGCGAGACGCCGACGAGAGCGAATGGCGAGACGTATGGAAGCAGTTTTTCCGCGCCACGCGCATTGGTCGACGGTTCTTGGTTCGTCCCAGTTGGGATCCCGGTCGCCCAGAATCTGCCGATTTCATCATCGACATCGACCCAGGTCGCGCCTTCGGAACCGGCGCTCACCCCTCCACCCAGCTGGTCATCGGCCTGGCCGAGGACGTCCGGGAAGCGCGACCATCGATCGCGCGATTTCTCGACCTAGGTTGCGGCTCGGGAATTCTTTCCATCGCGGCCGCCCGGTTGTGGCCGACCGCCATCGGCCAGGCTGTCGACAACGATCCAGAAGCGACGGCGTGTAGTCAGGAAAACTTCGAGCGCAACCAGATCGCGAACGTCTCGCTTCTGACCGGAACCCTCGAGCAAACCTCTGGCACCTTCGACGTGATTCTGGCCAACATTCAGTCGGACGTGCTGTCTGCGCTGGCGATGATGATGGCCAACAAGGTGACGTCAGGCGGACACGCGATTCTGTCCGGCATCCTGTGCGATCAAGCCGATGACGTCGTCGCGGTCTTCACCGGCGCGGGTTTCGCGCTTGGTTCGCGCCGTGACGAGGGCGAGTGGAGCGGCCTTCTGCTGGAGAAACCCGCAGCAAGGCCGTAGTCCCGAATGGCCAGGGTCTTCGTCAAACCCGAGGAGCTGAAAGGCGGTCGCGCCACGCTCGATGCGGCTGCGCACCGGCACTTGATCAGGGTGCTTCGCCTGAGCGTCGGGGCGGCGGTGGAGCTCTTCGATGGCAAGGGATGGGAAGTGGACGCCCACATCGAACGCGTGGGCAAGACCTCGGTGGAGGTGTCGCTCGGCGAGCGTCGACAACTCGGAGCCGCCGCCTGCGCCATCACACTCGTTCAGTCCGTGCCGCGCGGCGAGCGGATGGATCTCATCGTGCAAAAGACCACGGAGCTCGGGATTGCCCGCATCGTCCCAGTGTTGAGCCAGCACGGCATGATGAAACCTCCGCCCGGACGCTTACGGCGCTGGCAGACCATCGCCGAAGAGGCTGCTCGGCAATCGGGTCGGGCCGACGTGCCCACCATCGATGAACCGCTCTCGCTCGCGGTCGCAGTCGCGCAATTGGGTGTCCGAGCGGGCGAAGACCGATTTCTGCTGTGGGAAGGCGAGCGGGGACGGTCGCTTTGCCGTGCGCTTTCACCTGCTTCAAACCGCGTCGTCCTGATGGTCGGTCCGGAGGGTGGCTTCGCCACCGCCGAGGTCGCCGCCTGCCTGCAAGCCGGGTTTCAATCGGTCGGGCTGGGACCGCGCATTCTACGCACCGAGACGGCCGCAATCGTCGCCGTGGCGCTGACCCAAGCCGCTGCGGGTGGATTGGAGTAGGTTTTGCTTTCCATTGATAAGGAAACTTGCGCCCTTCCACGCGAGTTCGCAGAATGTTCGCGTGATCAGCTTTGCGGCCGTCGCGTCAGAAACCGGGTTTGGGGCGGAAGACTCCAACGCCCATGACTCGCCACGAATAATCACCGCTCAAACCGGCGCCCACAGCCGCGAGCGGCGGATTGTGCGCGTGCGCGCCGCCACGTTTCCGAGGCGCATGGCCGCGTCCGTCCTCGATCTGCTTCTCGTCACCGTGGTTTCCGCCGGAGTGGCCACGCTGGCCGCTTTGGTGCTCGGCGTCCGCCTGCCCAGCGCCAAGGAATTCGGCGCGGACTTCGTGCTGGCGGGCCTCCTCGACCGCAATCCCATGGTTGTAGGCGGGCTCGGGCTCTTCGTTGGCATCAGCGGCCTCTACCAGATCTACCTCGGCGGCATTCTGGGGCAGACCCTGGGCAAACGGCTGCTCGGCATTCGCGTGATCTCGTCACGCGGTCAAGCCCCTGGCCCTGTTCTCGCGAGCGTGCGCTTCGCGACCATGGGGCTTTCACTTGGTCTGCTTGGCCTCGGCTGGCTTTGGTGTATCTTCGATCGCGAACGTCGCGCCCTGCACGACCATTTGTCGGGCAGCTATGTCATCTTTGACGAGCGATAGCGCGACACGCGAGACTGGACCCAGAAACAAGACCATGCCCCTGTCAGAGATTGCGCAGGCACTCGTCCGCCGTGGCGTGATCACGCGCGACGCTGCCATTGAGGCCGAGCAGCGCAAGAAACTCTACGGCGGCGGACTGGACACAGCGCTGCTTGAGCTGCGAGCCACCGACGAAGAAACGCTGGCCATCCATTTGGCGGAGATCATCGGCATTCCGCTGGTCTTGCCCCGCATGCTGACCGCCCTGCCCGACGCGTCCGCAAAGCACTGGATCGACGTTGCGGCCGCTCAGAAGCTGGGCGCCGCCCCCGTGGCGAAGCACAACGACGCGCTCGACGTTTGGGTCCGCCCCGAGCACGACCACGACGCGCTCTTGGCCTGGTCGGAAAAGCACGCCCTGCTGGTCGAGCCCTTCTTGGTCTGCGAGGTCCGGTTCCGAGGCCTTCTCCATGTCCTTTACGGCCTTCCCGTACCGCCGCGCTATCTGGCCCTACTGGCAAGATTGGTGGGCACGGCAGATGCGCGCAAGGTGGTGGGCGACAGTTCCCGCCCGGACATGCCAACGCCAACCCCGGTCATGGCGGGCATTGATCCGGTAGACACCTTCATCGCCGCCGCCCGGCTCGGCGACGCGGCGGCGCGGAAATCGGCGCTGCGGCACCTGTCCCGCCGCCTTGGCAACCCACGCGTGATCGAGCTCCGCTGTGGCCTGGAAAAGAAGACCTACGACAAGAATCCGACCGTGGCGACCACCGCGCTGCAGGCGCTGGCGCACTTGCGCGACAAGAACGCCGTCCCCGTCATCATCGAGCTGCTGGAAGCCGCCGATTCCAAGGTGGCCGACGCTGCCCAGGCCACCTTGGTCACTCTGACCTGCGAGGACCTGGGCCGAAAAGCCAAGCGTTGGCTTGAATGGTGGTCGGCGATGGGCAGCCGGTCGCGCATCGAGTGGCTCTTGGAAGGTCTCGCGCACAAGACCCCGGAGCTGCGCTTGCTGGCGTCCAACGAGCTTTACGAGGTGTGCGGGGAATACTTCGGCTACCACTACGATTTGCCTGAACGCGACCGCGAGGAGGCCCGACAACGCTGGATCGCCTGGTGGCAAAACCGCGACAACAGTCCTGCCCCAAAAAAGCGATAGCCACTCCCAAGAAAGAACCGCCGGGGCTGTGGTAGATTGCGCGCCCTATGTTCGAGACACTGACCAAAGGATTCCGGTCCGCCAAGCAGAAATTCCAGGGCTTGGCAGAGCTTGATGACAAGACCGTAGATGAAGCGCTGGGCGAGGTTCGAACGGCCCTGCTGGAAGCTGACGTCGGCTTCGAGGTCGTCCAGCAATTCTGCAAACAGGTCAAGGAAAAGGCGGTCGGCGTCATCGTCAAGGTGCGCGCGACCAGCAAGGAAAAGGTCCGACGCGTCAGCCCGGAAGACCACTTCGTCAAGCTCTGCCACGACGAGCTGGTCGAGCTCATGGGACCGGTTGATACCGACTTGCGCTTCGCCAAGAAGGGGCCGACCGGCATCATGATGGTCGGTCTGCAGGGCAGCGGCAAGACGACGACCGTGGGAAAACTCGCACGCTACTTGGAAAAGCTGGGGCGGCGACCGCTGTTGGTCGCGGCCGACGTGTACCGCCCCGCCGCCATCGAACAGCTCAAAGTTCTGGGCCAAAGCCTGGCCATGCCGGTCTTCGCTGAGCCGGGCGGCAGTCCGCCCCTGATCTGCGAAAAAGCCCAGCGCTTCGCCGCCGAGAATGGCCGCGATACGGTCATCTTCGACACCGCCGGCCGCCTCGCCATCGACGAGTTGCTCATGAACGAGCTGAAGGAGATCAAGCGCCGCACCAACCCGGCCAACATCTTCTTCGTGATCGACGCCATGATCGGCCAGGACGCGGTCGCCACGGCCAAGACCTTCAACGACTGGCTCAACTACGATGGCGTCATCCTGACCAAGCTAGACGGCGATGCCCGCGGCGGAGCGGCGCTGTCGGTGAAGGCCGTGACTGGGAAGCCGGTGAAGTTCGTCGGTATGGGCGAATCGCTCGACCGCCTGGAGGAATTCCGCCCCGAAGGCATGGCCAGCCGAATCCTCGGCCGCGGCGACGTGGTGGGGCTGGTGCAGCAGTTCGAAGAAGTCGTCGACGAGGAAAAGGCCGAGCAGGACGCCTTGCGGATGCTGAAGGGGAAGTTCGACATGAACGACTTCCTCGACCAGATCTCCATCCTGAAGAAGATGGGGCCGCTGTCGGAGATGGTGGAGAAAATACCCGGCGTCGCCGACGCGAATATCCAAGTCGACGACAACGAGCTGGTCCGTATCGGTTCGATCATCTCCTCGATGACCGACGCCGAACGCCGCCAGCCCGAGCAATTCGTCATCACCAGCTGGGAAGAGGTCGTCGACGCTGGCAAGCGCAAGAAGAAGCGCAGCGCCTTCTTCGACCACAGCCGGCTTGCCCGTGTGGCCCGCGGCTGCGGTCGCAAAGAATCGGAAGTCGCCGACCTGCTCAACCGCTTCGCGATGATGCGGCAGATGATGATGCAGCTTGGAGCGTCGTCCGGACTGCTCGGCAAGATCCCGGGCTTCAAGCAACTCGGCCAGCTGAACCAGGCGCGCAAGATGCTGGGCGGGATGGATATGGACCAGCTCGCCGGCATGATGAATATGCAGTCGCGCGAGCGCGGCCATTTCCAAGCGCCCACCCGCAACGTGGACCGGGCCAAAGAGAAGCGGAAGCGCAAGGACGCACGCAAAGCGCGTAAGAAGGCTCGCAAACGGTAGCGCCGAAGCCGGCAGCCGGAGCCGGTAGCCGGAACCGGTCTACGGAACCGGCCACGGCCGCCGCTTCCGGAAGAGAATACCGATCAACCGAATCGCGGCGTCGCCACCAGCAGGCTCACGGAGCCGCTGGAAATTTCCACACGCCACGACCCGGCGTCGGCGGGCACAAGCACTGTTTGCAGCGGCGATAGGACCACCTTGCCCGCCGGCGTGGCGAGCTTCCCGTGACCTGAGAGGCAGGTCACGACCGCGCAGAGGCTGTCGGTGGAGTGGTCGAGCGACTCGCGCACGATCTGCTCGCGCAGGACAAAATGCGCACACGCTATGAGCTCGCGTTCTTCGCTCACGGAATCGCCGAGCTTGCGCCATGGCTGCGGGGCGTGCGGCCCGAAGCCGGTGCGCGAAAAATCGATGGTTTCCATCGATTCGGTCACGTGCAAGGAGCGCGGCTTTCCGTCGAGGCCCAGCCGGTCCCAGTCGAACACCCGGAAGGTGATGTCCGAGGTCTGCTGCACCTCGTAGAGCAAGCAGCCTTCACCCAGGGCGTGCACCGTGCGCGCCG
This sequence comes from Myxococcales bacterium, assembly GCA_003159055.1. The sequence goes on along the minus strand of PMLH01000211.1, from coordinate 3,988 downwards.
GCAAGAAAAAGACATCGCCCTTGCGCGCCTCGAACCGGTTAAGGGTGCCCGGCACATGCTGCTCAACCAAGGCGCGCTCGAACTCCTTGCGGCCTATTCCCACCTGGGTGCCCTGGCATATTTCGCCGCCATCGTCGAGAAAGAACCAGCACTCGGTCTTGCCGTGCTGGCCAACGCCCAGCTTGCGAGCCAGCGCGGCATCGGGATGAACCTGAACGCTGAGGCGCAAAGTCGCGTCGATCAGCTTCACCATCAGCGGAAACTCGCCACCCACGAAACCGTCCCCCACCAGCGCAGCCCCGGCGGCGGTGACCACGTCTCGCAGCCGCTTGCCCGCCAGCGGCCCATCCGCCACCACGCTCATGCCGCGTTCATGGTCCGCCAGCTCCCACGCCTCGCCGATCGGTCCTGGCGGCAAAGTACGCCCCCATCTCTCCATACGCCGACCGCCCCACACCAAGGGTTGGTAGACGGAATGAAAAATCAGTGGGACACGGACTTCCATGCGTAGCGAGCCGTTCTTTGACTACACCTAGTAGCCAAACGCAAGTGCTAGCACAAGTCCGACTACCGACAACAAGACAAGGACAGCCACGGCACGGGCCAAAGCCGGCAGTCGACTCGGATTGGTCGCGACGCCCGCACCGGCTGGGGGAACGGCAGGACCGCCGGTTTCGCCGTCGTTTTCGGGGGACTCGGCCAAGTCCGGAGCTGCCGAGGTAGCCCGGAGCGTTCGTCCCGCTGCCGTAACAGGCGACAAGACAGCAGCGGGCAAGTCTGATTTTGCAATCGCATCGGCGTCCTGGAGCTGGCGAAGGTAGCGATCCTCGGGGTCGATGAGTCGCAAGCGCGTTTGCCCTATGCGCACGATGTCGCTGTCGCGCAACCGGCAGGGGCCCGCAACCTTCTGGCCTTGCACCTCGACACCGTTTTTCGAACCGAGGTCTCGCAGGGTGACGCCAGCGGTGCTGCGCTCGAACGCGGCATGCTCGCGCGAGACGTCCTCGTCGCAAAGGACCAGGTCACAGTTTTCGCCGCGTCCGACGAGGAGTGGCCGTTCAAAGGAAACCAAGGCCAACTCGCGACCAGCACCTGGACCATCGAGGCCGATCAGATGGACCACTTCGCCGGGTGGACAGGCGGAGAAGACGTCATGAACCAAGCGTCGCGCCAAGGTGTCCGTGCTTCCGTGCATAGATGCGTCCTGGTCGGGCAGCTCGCCGTCGAAGCGGAGACGAATGCCCGCAACCTCGAGGATTTCCCCGGCGGCAATCGGCAGAGGTGCATGAGCCTGCAAGCGCCGAGCCCCCAGCAGTGTACCGTTGGCACTGCCGAGATCCTCGACGCGATAGCCGCTCGCCTCGCGAAACACGCGGGCGTGGCGCGCCGAAACCGCCGCAAAGGGCAGCTCGATGGCTGCCCCAGGCTCTCGCCCAATCAGGACCTGACCGCCCACCAGCGAGGCGTCCACCACACGCCACGTCTCGGCACCGGAGGCGTCGCCCTGCCTTGTTTTGCGCCCGGCGCGTACCGAGAAGCGCAATATCATCGCGGTCGGCTAGCTGGACGATTCTGCAGGCGCCGACGCATCCGCCGCGGCGGCCTCCGAAGGCGCGGCCGGCTGGACCGCAGGCGCTGGCACGGGTCCGGGATCGATTCCGTGCTTTTTCAAGACCGCGAGGTAGTGATCGCGCTCGGCCAAAGCTCCGAGCAGCTTGGCACGCATCACGTCGTTGTTCTGCTTGAGCCTGCCGATCTCCGACAGATCCCTCTGGCGTGTGGAATCGGTCTTGGAGGCGCGCGCGAGGGCTTTTAGGAATTCCGCCTGCGGAACTTCGAGGAAAGGCGTCGAGCGATACTTCCCGGTTTCGACTTTCTCGAGATATCCCTCGGCCGCCAGTCCCAGCAGAGCACGCGAGACCGCCGCTTCGCCGGCCCCGATGGCCATGGAAATGTCGACCGGCGTGAAGACCTGTCCGCTCTGGGCATGCTTCTTGAGCTCGTCGAAGAATTCCTGTCGCCCTAGTTTGGCCCCGGAATCCCCCCCGCTGGAGGTGGATCGTGTGCTGGCATGACTACGCTTGAGACTCATGTTCTCCCCCGCGATCAAATTACCGGCCAGCTTTATACATCAAACCGCCCCGGGCCGGGGCCACTTTGTCGGGCTAGGAGCCTGTCGCGGTAACCCGGACCTAGCGCTTGCGGCGGCGGCGCTGTGACCCGCGAGCTGTCGGAGCAGCCTCGGCCGCAACCGCGAGCGGCTGTTCCCACAAGCGAAGCGCAGTCGGATCAGCCTTGTATTTTCGCAGCAGCGCGACGAACAGGAAGAGCCCTGCCAGGACCGAAACGATGCCGATGAACTGCGAGGTAGAAAGCGGTCCCACGTTGCCGCGGTCGGAATCGCCGCGATAGATCTCGATGATGGGGCGAAGAACGCCGTAGCCGAATACCCAAGCAAGAAACACCTCGCCCGAGAACTTCCGGACACGTCGCAGGTACATCAGCAGCCCGAAAACTGCCAGGCCGGCGAGCGATTCGTAAATCTGGGTCGGGTGGACTGGAAATGACCACGGCGAGTTCTTGTCGAGGCCGAAATGCGCGAGGTGGTCTTGCCAGGCCGGGGCCTCGCGCGGAAATCGAATCGCCCACGGAACATCGGCGCGCCGACCGTAGTCGCACCCGAAGAGCAGGCATCCGATGCGTGTAATGGAGGTGCCCAGAATCACGGAAGGCGCCGAGACATCTGCCCACCTCAGGAGATGAATCTTGCGCTTGTGGCAGCCGTACCAACTCGCGAAGAAGCCGCCGATGAGGCCGCCGTAGGCAACCAGCCCGCCCTTGTTCAGCAAAAAGATGTCGATCGGATTGGCAAACTCATTCCATTCGGTGATGACGTAGAGCACGCGCGCCCCAGCGATGGCCCAGACCGCGGTCCACATGTAGATGGCGCCGGCCTGCTCGCCTGGAATGCCGTCCTGCTTCGCCAATCGCATGGCCAGAAACCACCCGACCACCATCGAGGTTCCGAGCATCACCCCGTACGAGAAGATCGGGACTGGAAGCCACGGCTCGGAAAACATGCCGCCCGACGGAATCCACGAATGCCCGCGTAACCCCATGAGTAGCCACGCGCCGACCAGTAGGTAGAAAGGCGTCGAGCTTCGCGGCTTCTTCGGATCGAGGCGGCGCGCACGCGCATTCCAAATCGCCGACACGGCGGCGAGGACCAACGCGAGGACGAACAGCGGCTTCGATGGAATCTGGGCGAGAATCTGTAGCATCGCGCCGGTTTTACCAGATTCTCGGATCGCCGGGAAACGCGGTGAATTCCGGTGGCCGGTATCCCGATCCGGAACCGGGGCCGGTTCCGTGGCCGGTTCCGGTCCCGGCAACCGGCCCCCGGCTCCGGAACCGCAAAGTAGCAGACCTCGCGCAGTGCCGCCCCCTCAGGCGGCACGCAATTTCCCGACAACCCCAGCTAATTCTTCGGCGTCTCGGTGTACTCGGCGTCGATCACGTCGTCCTTCTTGCCCGCGCCGTCGCCCGTCGAAGCTCCGCCGCCCGCCGTGCCGTCCGGGCCCGCGCCGGCAGGTCCGCCGCCCGCAGCGCCGGCAGCCTTGTACAAAGCCTCGGCCATCTTGTGCGAAGCCTTCTCCAGACGCTCGAACGCGCCCTTGAAGACCTCGGCATCGACAGCGTCGCGGTTCGCGTCCAACGTCGAACGAGCATCCTTGAGAGCCTCCTCCAGCGCGCCACGCTCGCTGGTAGGAATCTTCTCCTTGTTCTCGTCGAAGTGCTTCTGCACGCTGAACTGCAGGCTCTCCAGGCGGTTGCGCGCCTCGATCGCTTCGCGGCGCTTCTTGTCGTCGGCCTCGTGCTCCTGCGCCTCGCGGGTCATGCGCTGAACCTCGGCGTCGGAAAGCCCCGACGACGCGGAGATGGTGATCTGCTGCGCCTTGTTGGTGGCCTTGTCCTTGGCCGACACGTT
>PMLH01000286.1:458-4566 GCA_003159055.1 Myxococcales bacterium | reverse complement strand
GCAGGGCGACAAGTCGAGCCCTAGCTGCGACGTGGGCATCCCAACCGGCATCACCTTCACCAAGACGCATTTTGTGGTCGACGTGAAGGTGGGCGGCGTGGTGGCCATCACGTTGTTCGCCGGCTCGCCCGACAGCCACATGTTCAGATTCGTGGACGGGAGCCTTCGTCACAAGCCAGGGTGGGTGCCTCTTCATTTGCCGTCGGGCAGGAATTGGCCGCACAATGCTAGTGAGGCTCCGGCGGCCCACCACCGCGAACCGGCTGTTCCGAACATTGGAGGGTACGACTCCCAGGGAGGCATGAAATGGCATTTGCCGATTGGTTCCGTCCGAAATGGAGGCACTCGAACCCGGCGGTTCGCGCCGTGGCGGTGAAGGCTCTGACGGACCCGGCGATCTTGGGGCGAGTGGCCAAAGGCGACGCGGACATCAGCGTCCGTCGCGTGGCGGTCGAGATGCTGAGCGACCAGAGTGTGCTGGGCGAGGTGGCCAAGGCCGACGCGGACGAGCAGGTGCGTGGGGTGGCCCTGGGCCGCGTTACCGAGGCCGCGATCCTGGTGGACATTGTGCAGAAGGGGCGACCTGGCGAAACGCGCGCGGCCGCCTTGGCTCGTCTGACCGAGCCTGCTCTTTTGGGCGACGTGGCCAAGGGGAACGACGACGCAGAACTGCGCAAGTCCGCCACCCTGCGCGTGACGGACGCGGCCGTATTGGCCGAAATCGTGACGAAGGACCCTGACGTCAGCGTGCGCCAGGTGGCCATCCCGCGCGTGACGGACACGGCGGTGTTGGCGGAAGTCGTGAAGAAGGAAACCGACGCCAACATGCGCCAGTTTGCCATCACCCGGATCGATCTTTCGCTGGTGACGGACGAGCTCGTTCTTGGCGAGGTGGCGAAGAGGCACCAAGGCCTGGCGTCGCGTAAGGCCGCGACGGCGCGGATCAACTGCTCGACCTTGCTGATGGAGATCGCCAATGGCACCGACGACAAATCGCTGCGCGACTTGGCGCTTCGGCGCGTGACGGACCCATCGCTACTGGCGACTGCCGTCATTGCGGGATGCAAGAACGGCCTCGCCATCCTGGGCCTCATCACCGACGCGACGCAGCTGGGGCGAATCGCCAAGACTGCGAAGGACAAGGAGTGCCGCGAAAAGGCCGTGGCCCGCGTCGAGGACGAGGCGGTTCTTTCCGAAGTGGCCAATACCGATCTCGAGGCCTCCGTCCGCGCCCAGGCCGGCAAGCGACTTCCCCCCGCGCGTTTTGGGGAGTTGCTCTCCATCCTCAACGCCAAGAAGTCCACAGTTCTTGCCGCCACCCCGGCCTTGCTCGCCGAGATCGCCCGCAAGGCGATCGACGAGACGGTCCGATCGGCGGCGGTCGTGCGACTCGTCGACGGCGCCGTGCTGGCCCAGGTGGCCGAGAAGGACTCGACCGAATCCGTGCGGCGCGATGCCAAGCAGCGCATCACCATCCTGGAATGCGAGCAACGGGCGGCCCAGAGCGACGCGACGGGCGAGGACCTACGCGACATGGGCCTCTACTACCAGGTCGAGGATCCCCGCAAGGCCATTCGCTACTTGACCGAGGTCATTGGACGTGCGGATTGGCTGCAAGGCTTTTCGTGGCAGGAACGCGTGACGATCTATGAGGCGCGGGCCGGCGCATACCGCGCCACCGGGCAATCCGACCCGGCCATCACCGATTACGAGCAAGCCATCGAGGAATGCAAGGAGCCCGGATTCGAGTACAAGACGCTTCGCAAGCGCTCGGCTTGCTACAAGGAAATGGGGATGGAGGAGCAGGCGCAAGAGGATCGCGCAGCGGCGGCGAACGCCGAGCAGATGTACGCCGCCCGCCGCCAGGCCAAGCCGTAGCCCGAGGACCACCCGCGTTGCAGGATGTTTGCGACCTTGCCCGCACTCAGTTCGCGAAGGCGGCGCGCAACACCGCGACTGTGACGAGTCCAATCCCCGCCACGCACACAAAGAATCCCGCGGCACCTGCACGAAACCACGGTAGGACTTCGCGCTGGGCCGTGTCGTCGAAGGCAGCGTGGCGCGAGACAGGCGACCAAAGCCAGCCGCGGGTGCTTTGGTTCAAGCGCAGCAAGGTTCTGCGCAGAGCCAGATGGTAGACGATCCCGGCCCCGCCGCCCCCGACCAAGCCAATCAGCGTCGCGATCACGCCGATGGCCACCTGCCACTCAATTCCAGGCAGCGCCAGCAAGAGCAGGTACAAGAAGACCAGAACGGCAATCGCGACTTCGAGCACGTCAGCGACTTCCCGACTGGCGCTTACTCGCTTTCCTCGCGCAGGCCATGCTTGCGCAGAAGCTCGCGCAGGTGTTTGCGGTCCAGATCCGCGCTGCGGGAGGCGGCAGAAAGGTTGCCACCGTGTTTTTCAAGCAGCGCCTTCAGATAGACCCGCTCGAATTCCTCGACCACGCGTGCCTTCGCCTCTTTGAAAGGTTTGTCGAGGGCGATGGCGCCAATCCCGGGGGGGGCCGCGAAAGCCGAGGCGAGGAATTCTTCCAAGGACAGCTCGGGTCCGTGCGAGATGGCGCAGGCATGCTCGATCACGTTGCGCAGTTGCCGGACGTTGCCGGGCCATGGAAAGCGCGCCAAGCGTTCGACGTCACCCGGTCGCAGCGAGAGCCCAGGTGCCTTGGCGTAGGCCTCGACGAAATGTTGGACCAGGAGCGCCACGTCGGCAGGTCGCTCGCGCAGGGGCGGCACGGCGATGCGAACCACGGCCAAGCGGTAGTAGAGGTCTTCACGAAAGCGCTTCGTGGCCATTTCCGCGCGCAGGTCGCGATTGGTGGCGGCGACCACGCGCACCGAAACCATGCGTTGGCCGGTGCCGCCCACCGGTCGTACCGTGCGCTTGTCGAGCGCGCGCAAAAGGGTCGGCTGCATGTCGAGCGCCAGCTCGCCGATCTCGTCGAGGAAGAGGGTCCCGCCCGCGACGGCTTCCACCTTGCCCCGATGGTCCCGCAGGGCGCCGGTGAAAGCGCCTTTGACGTGCCCGAAGAGCTCGCTTTCCAGCAGTTCTTTGGACAGACTCGGACAGGTCACGGTGATAAAAGGTTTATTCGCCAGATAGCTCCGCTGGTGAAGGGCGCGGGCCACCACGCTTTTGCCGGTGCCGCTTTCGCCAAGGATCAGAATCGCGGCCGGTGTTTTCGCCGCTCGCAGCAAAGTGTCCATCACCTCGTTCATGAGTGGCGTGCTTGAATCCAAGAGAATCTCCGGACTCTGAGCGTTGCTGTCCTTAACTTCCCGTTCCAACCGCTCGATGCTCTGGTTGAGTTGGTGAAAGCGCTGCACGCGGGCGAGCACCAGGTGGAACTGTTCACGCGTGAACGGCTTCTCCAGAAAATCAACTGCTCCGCGCCGCATGGCCTCCACCGCGTTTTTGACACTGCCTTGCGCCGTAAAGATGATCACCGGCAGATTGGGCTGGAGCTTGTGAATCTGCTCCAGGATGTCGAGACCCTTTTCCGGCCCAAGATTAACATCCAGAAGGACCGAATCGAACTTTCCTTCCCTTAAAACCGTGAGGCCCAAATTTCCCGAACAGGCGGCTTCCGCGTAATGGCCTTCCGCGTCGATGAGCAGGCAGGTCGCGTCGCGGAACGTCTTGTCGTCGTCGATGACTAGAAAGTCCATATATTGTGATGGTTAGGCGCGTCTGTCCTTCGCGCGCCGGACCCTGATTGGGTCCGTTCGGCGGTGCGCCGAGGACAAAGACGCCCTATGATAGCCGACTGTAGTTTATCCGGTTTGTTCATTAATATATCCTATGTCTTGGCAAGGGCGGCGCGTGGCAAGCAGAAGGCGAAGGTGGCGCCGTTGCCAAGCGTGCTTTCGCAAGCCAAATCACCATGCATTGCAAGCACGAGCTTCTTGACAATGCTCAGGCCTAGGCCGGTGGAAGGCTCGCCTCCCGTGGGCCGCGCTGAAAGGCGGCTATAGCGGCGGAACATGCGAGCCCTATCGCCTTCACTGAACCCGGGCCCTTCATCCTGGACCCGGCATTCGACGTACTGGGCACCCGGCGAGGACACCGCGATGTGAATCTGCTTGCCGGGCGGAGAGAACTTGA
>PMLH01000286.1:0-439 GCA_003159055.1 Myxococcales bacterium | reverse complement strand
TTGAGACTAATGGACTCGGTCTTGATACTCAAGCCGTGGTCGGCCGAAGCATTTGCCAGGAACTCCTTTACGAAGGCGAGCATCTGGCTGCTCGAATGCGAGATGTTCTCGGCCATCAGTCGCAGTTTCGGGTCTGCCATCGCCTCGGTACGGTCACAGAGCAACTGAGCGCTCATGTCCATGCCGCCCAGATGGTTCTTGAGATCATGGGTAAGGATGCCGAGCAATTCATCCCGGTCCTCGGCGAGTTGCTTCAATTCGTCCCGCGCCCTTTTAAGGGCCAGGTGGGTGCGGACGCGTGTCACCAATTCGGCGTGGTTGAAGGGTTTGGTGATATAGTCCACGCCGCCGCTCTCAAGGGCGCGAACGATCAGCCCCTTGTCGTCCGCCGAAGAAAGGAAAATAACAGGAATCTGAGCCCAGTCCGGGTTCTCGCGAA
>PMLH01000395.1 GCA_003159055.1 Myxococcales bacterium | reverse complement strand
GCTAGCACTGATGTTTGGTACTTCCCGTGAGGATAATCCGGTAATGGTGGCGAACGAGTGACTGAGATGGGAGGCGGGGCACTCCCGCCTTTTCCCATCTCTTTGATCTCTCGCGCCTTGCCTTCGGCGATCATCTTCTTGGCATCTTCGGCGCGATGATACCGAATCGCGCGGATCACACCGCGCGCGGTATGAACATCAACCTCAACCGGAACCAGCCCTGGCGCTGCACGCATCGCGAGTCGCTTGCGCTGTTTACGTTTCGCCCAATCGCTAAAGTCTCTCAAGGCTTACCCCCCTGCCCGGCCGGCTGGTTCGGCGCCTCGTTCTTGTCAGCTCCTGGCGGTGGCGGCGTGTTCAGGTCATCGAACATGCTGGCCGCTTCGTCGGCCTTCTGCTTTTCGATCTTGGCGATCATTGCATTCGCGTCCTGCACCCCGAAGATGGGCGCGGCGGCGTTGACGGCCGTATCGCCGTCGATCAGCTCGCCGGTCTTTGCCGACAGGATCGTCGTGACCTGCATGTTCTTGTCGTTCTCAGTGGGCGAGAAGTACGCGCCCCACTTGAGCCGGATCCATCCGCCTGGCCCGAGCACCCGCGGCGAACCGTCGGCGCGCTTCGGGAGGTCGATCTCCAGGACAACCGTCTTGTCGCCCTGCTGGGATTCGACGCCGTGGAACTTCCGCGCCATCATCTCAGCCAGGCGCAGGATGGGGATCACCCCGCAGTCGCCCCACTGCGATCGGAACTCGTCGGCCTGTTCGAGCATGGGCGCGTAGATGTACTCCATCGCCTTCGCCGACTGGGCGGCGCCCGACAGCTTCTCGGGGTCGGCCAGCACGCAACGGGTAACGTCCAAGATGTTCTGCTTCAGCCGGTCGACCAGCTTGTGCCCGGCTTCCACACCGCTCGCGATCATCTCCAGGTATTTGGCGTCGCCCTGGCTGCCGACGTAGAGGGCGTTGTCGCTGCCCTTCCGTACCGACCCGCCCATGGCCAGCAGTTCCTTCGGGTCGATCTTGAGCACCAGCGTCGGGTCGAGGTTGAGGAGTAGCGCCTTGTTCATCTGCGAGAGTAGCCGGTCGATCGTGTCAAACGATTGCCAAGCGCCCTGGCAGTCGGGGTCGCCGTCCTCTTGCTCAATGACCGGCTTGTTCTGAATCCACACGCCCGGGAACACGCGCAGGCCGTGCTCGGCCGTCGACTCGATTTGCCAGGCGAGGTTCGCCGCCGGCTCCAGCTTCACCGGCTTGTACACGGTGTCGTCCTGGTCGGTGATGATCCTCCGGTAGAGGTACTCCACCAACCGAGTGGTGACCTCGCCAGTCTTGGGGTCGGTCGAGAACTCCTCCTGCGGGTAGCGGTAGATGATGAGTGCCGCCAGCGGTTCGAGCGCGCGGCGATCCTTCCAGAGGATCTGGACGTGCTTCGGGTTGTGGACCTGCATCACGAAGCGACCGCGCTTCAGGTGCAGGGTTACCATCACCGAACCGCACGCCCCACCAACGGCTCGGGCCTCGCGCCACCGCGCCCAGAAGCGCATCTGCTCCATGCACGCGTGGAGAAAGTCGTCGGTGTCCGGGTCGCCCTCGACCTCGACATCGGGCTTGCGCGCATCGCTGAACAGCAGGCCGGTGAAGCGGTCGACGATCGCTTTCGCCAGGTTGTACGGCGCCGTAGGACGCTTCTGGCGGGCCAGTAGGTTGAGCGCCGGTTGACTCCAGCCAAAAGGGACCTGGACGTTGGGGCTTACTGTCTCAGCTGCGTCGGCGTTCTGGCCCCACCAGTCGAACTGAAGGTGGGCGTACTGAAGGCAGTTATAGTGGGATTCCCATCTGTTGATCTGCCGGAACCTCTGGGTTTCACCAACGACGGCGTTGTCGCAGAAATATTTCTTCACGTCCGCAGCGAGCGGAATCCTCACTTGCACGTTGGCAGTCTGGCTCATGGCATCACCAAGGCAAAGCGGTCCTGCGACCGGTAGCGGACTTGACCGTAATACGGCGAGTAAGCCTCGTACGAAAGGTTTTGGTTGGCCTCGTCGAAGCGTAGGTCAGACACCCAACCTCCACCGTACGGCACCTGATACTGATAGTTGCACTCAATCTGGTGGCACACGGTGCCGTCTCCGCGCGTATTCGTGCGATGCCGGACAATCTGCGCGCCGTCATAATCTGCGTCGACGTGGCCACAGAGCACGATGCGCACAGCACTGCGCGCGCTGGCCAGGTTGGCCCACAGTTCAGCGCCAGCGCTATGCCCTTCGGTCGGTGTGGTTTCCAGCACCGACCCGATGGCCGTCGCGGCCGTTTCCTGCGTGCCGTCCCAGTTAAGCCAGCAATGCGTCACCAGCATGACCGGCATACCCGGGTGCGCGTCGATGATGCCCGCCGCCCACGTGACAACCGCATCGCGCGGCAACCACTCGAGGCAAACCACCAGCCACTCGCGCCCCGCCAGAGTCACCAAACCCCAGGTGTTTTCGACGTGACCCGCGGTCATGGGCGTGAGCCACGATGAAAGCTGTACGTAGGTGTTGATGAGGGTTGTGCGAGTCAGGATCGGCAAGTAGTCATGGTTGCCGGGCACCGCAGCCCACTTGATGCCGGCGGCAGTCAAGCGCCCCAGCTGCGTTTGCACGACAGGCCAGTTGGGCAGATACAGGCCGGTCACGTTGTCGTCGACTAGGTCGCCGAGAAGCAGCACAAGGTCCGGGCTTTGAGCGATGGCCCAGGTAATCTGGTCCGCAAAAATCGACGGGTCATTCGAGGTCGCGTATTGCGGATCGGAGATGGTCAGCACCCGCCCGGGTTTCACGGCCGACTCACGCGCGAGCAAAGAAGGATGCGTCATCAGTACCGCTTCGCTCCCTTGTTGTAGAG
>PMLH01000322.1 GCA_003159055.1 Myxococcales bacterium | reverse complement strand
TGAGGTGCTGACCGCGGTGTCGCCGCCCATCGAGAAGCCTGCGGTTCGCAATGGCGATGCCGAGCGGTTGCGGCGACACCGGCGAAAGCGTCTGTCTAGTCGTGTGAAGGAACTCGGATTCGGGGTGGTCCTTCCATTGTTGTTGCTCGCACTATGGGAAGTCGCGACTCGCCGTCACTGGGTCAAGCCGTTCTTTGTTCCACGACCGATCACCGTCATCAAAGCATTCAAGGAAATGCTTTTCGAAGAAGGGCTGCTGACCGATTTCCGGGTGAGCGCCATGGTGGTGGTCGAAGGCTTCTTCATCGGTGCGGCGATGGGCCTCTTGACCGGCGTTGGCGCGGGGCTATCTAAAACCGTCGAACGGCTTCTTGGCCCCCTCCTCAACAGCATCCGGCAAGTGCCGCCACTGGCTTGGCTGCCCCTCATCGTTCTTTGGGTGGGCATTGGTCCGCTCGCCAAAGGCGTGATGATTGCAAAAGCGGTCTTCTTCCCGGTTTTCCTCAACACCCTGCAGGGAATTCGTGGCGTATCCAAGGAGTACGTGGAGGTCGCCAGGATCTTCGAGTACAACAAGATTCTGCTGCTGCGCAAGGTGGTCATCCCGGCGGCGCTGCCCTCGATCTTCGTGGGACTGCGATACGGCGCCGGGCTGGCCTGGGCCTTCGTCATCGCCGCCGAGATGATAAGCGGAAAGCTGGGCCTCGGCTACCTTCTCATTCGCTCACAGGAGTTGTTGCTCACCGAGCAGCTCTTCGTCGTCATCGTGGTCATCGGGGCGGTCGGATTTCTCGTGGACGTCACCCTGAGGCGGATCGAAAGCGGTTTGCTGCGCTGGAAGCGCGGATTCGAGGGCTAAATCATGCAGCTCGTGAGCAAGCATAACGACAAGCCTGGGCTGCTCATCAGCAGGTTGACCAAGGTCTTCAGCTCGGACCAAGTGGACGTCACCGCGCTGGAAGAGGTCGAGCTGAAGGTGAAGAAGGGGCAGTTTGTATCGATCGTGGGCGCCAGCGGGTGTGGCAAGACCACGCTGCTTAGAATCATCGCGGGGCTGGAAGGGGAATTCGCCGGGACGCTGGAGCTCGAAGGCGAGCCGGTCAAGGGACCAGGCGCCGATAAGGGCGTAGTCTTCCAGGAGCACAGGTTGTTACCGTGGCTAACTGTCGAGGAAAACGTCGGCTTCGGGCTCATTCACCACCGGGCGTCGGAAAGGCGGTCCGTGGTGGAGCATTACTTGGCTCTTGTCGGACTGAGCAAGTTTGCCAAGGCGTATCCCAATCAATTGTCGGGCGGTATGGCCCAACGTGCGGCCATAGCGCGCTCGTTGGCGAGAAAGCCCAAGATCCTGCTCCTTGACGAGCCGCTGGGCGCGCTCGACGCCATGACTCGCATGTATATGCAGAACGAGCTGGAGAAAATCTGGCTCGAAGAACGCACGACCATGGTGATGGTCACCCACGACGTGGAGGAAGCGATCTATCTCAGCGACGTGGTCGTGCTGATGTCGTGCCGACCGGGACGAGTGAAGAAGACGATTCCGATTGACCTGCCGAGACCTCGCAAGCGCGACCACAGGGACTTCGTGGGGATCAAGCAGGAGTTGCTGGAAGAGTTTCACCTGCAGGCAAAGGATTACTTCACCTATGAGATCTGAGTATAGGTCACAACCTCCGCCGGGGGCGGATTCCTGAGAGGGAGCGGAGACTGTCGATGGATGGGATAACCCGGAAGACAGCAAAGGATAGGCTCCTCGATATCGCCGCGCTAGGCCTGGCGGTCGGACTGTGGGCGACACCACGCGTGGTTCCGCCCTGCAACCACGAGCTGCTGACCGCTTCGGGCGCCTCGGTGCCGATGCGCTGCCATTGGTGCTTTCAGGGACAGTCCCTGTTGGCGATGGGAGCGGTGGTGGTGGCCGTGATCGTCGGTCTGGCGGGAAAGGGTGAGGCTCGCCGCTCGCGTGGCGTATTTCTTGCTTTGCTCGGAATCATGGCGGTTTCGATAACACAACCGTGGGTGATCGGATTGTGCGGACGCTCCGAAATGGATTGTCACATCACCGCGCATTGGACCTGGCTGTGGGCGGGGCTGTTGGTTGTCGTAGGCGGGCTGATTTGGAACCGCCGTGGACAACGTCATCAACGCGAAGCCATGGCGGATCCGTGGGATTCGTCTGCGGGTGCAAAGGCCGTGGTGCGGTGATGCTGAAGCTCGTGCTAAGCGGAATTCTCCGTCGGCGCTGGCAAGCGCTGGCGACCCTGTTCGGCGTGGGGCTGGGAGCAGGACTGCTGATTTCGGTGTTTCTCCTTTACCGCGGATTCGATCAAGGGCTCGAGCGAGGGCGGCAGCGCCTTGGCGCAGACCTCCTGGTCGTGCCCAGCAACGCGACCGTCGATCCCGACCGGGCGTTGTTCGCAGGCTCGCCGCTCAGCGTGTACATGAAAAAATACTTCGCCGATCAGGCGCGAAAGATTCCCGGTGTCCGCCGCGTGGAGGCTCAATTCTTCACCCAATCGCTCCACCTCGAATGTTGCTCGGTCGGCATCGAGACTCGGCTGATCGGGATCGAAGACCAGGTGTCCAAGCGTCTCGCTGGAATGGCAGCAGAAGGGCGCGACAAGATCGAAGCTGACGAGGTCATCGTGGGCTCCGAGCTGCTCGGCGGAATCGGCAAGTCCGGCGCGCTCATCGAGCTGCTCGGCGAGATCTTCCGTCTGGCCTACCGGCTGGACGCGACCGGAACCGCGCTCGACTACTCGATCCTGATGCCCATGGCGACCGCGCGCGATCTGGCGGCCCGCTCGGAGGCTCTCAAGCCGGTGT
>PMLH01000163.1 GCA_003159055.1 Myxococcales bacterium | reverse complement strand
CAACATCACGGTTGTCTGCGCACGCCTCGAACCGCTGTAGCAACACGCTATTCTTCACTGCGTGGCAACTCTGGATGAATGCATCGCTGCCGGGCCAGACGCCGACGCCGCGTTGCTGCGCCTGGAACGCCTGCGCGAAACTGGCGTCGCCTTGCCAAGCGACGGGACGGGCGCGACCTTGCTGTCGGCGGTGTTGTCGAGCGGCGATTTCCTGTCCGACATATTGCTCGGAAACCCAACCCGCCTGCCCGCGCTGCTGGACAATCCCTGGCTGGCGCGTTCAAAGCCGCGCGACGTTTTCGCGCACGAATTGCGGGCCGCGTGTGCGGCCGTACGCACCTTCTCGGATCTGCAGCGAGAGCTCCGGCGCTATGCCCAAGGCGAAATGCTGCGCCTGGGTGCGCGCGAGATCGGCGCCGGCATTGGTGCCAACGCCTTCACACTGCCCGAGCACGGGCTGACCCTCGAGGTCGCGCGTGAGCTCTCGGCACTCGCGGATGTGTGCTTGCAAGAAACGGTGACATTTTGCGAGGTGGAGCTGCGCAAGAACTTCGGCGCGCCCGTGTGCAACGACTCGGCGCCCGGATTCTCGGTGCTGGCGATGGGCAAGCTCGGCGGCGAAGAGCTCAACTTCTCATCCGACATCGACATCGTCTATCTCTACGCGACCGACGACGGCCGGGCAGGAACGCTCAGCCTGCACGAGTACTACGCACGCCTTTGCAAGCTGGTCACGCGCGCGATTTCAGAGCCCACGGCCGACGGGTTCGTCTTCCGCGTCGATCTGCGCCTGCGACCGGAAGGCCAAAGCGGCGCCATCTGCAATTCGCTGGCGGCCACCGAAAGCTACTACGAGAGCTTCGGCCGCACCTGGGAGCGGCAAGCCCTGCTGCGCACACGCCACAGCGCGGGTGATGCGTGGCTGGGTGAAGCCTTCATCAAGATGGTCGAGCCGTTCGTGTACAAGCGCATCTCCGACGAGAAGACACTGGAGGACGTGCGTTCGTTGCGGCGATTGTTCGTCGACCGGACCGCTGGGACCGCCTGGAACGTCAAGCTGAGCACGGGCGGCATTCGCGATGTCGAGCTGGTTGCCCAGGTGCTCCAGCTTCTCTATGGCGGCAGACGGCGCGACCTGCGCGAACGCACCACCCTGCCGGCGCTGCGCAAGCTTGGCCTGGCCGGACTTCTCTCGGGCCAGGAAGTGCGCACACTCTCGGAAGCGTACCGACTGCTGCGCCGGATCGAACATCGACTGCAGCTCGAGCGCGGCCAGCAGACCCATGTGCTGCCGAGTGACGACGCCGACGTCGCGAAGCTGGCGAAGCGATTGGGATTCGCCGGCCTCGACGAATTTCGCGATGCGGTCGAAACGATGCGCTCGGCGGTTTGTGCCATCGCCGACACCTTGGGCGAGCCCGCGTCCGGCCCGCCGCCCTTGGTTCTGCGCTTGCTGGCCCCCACCAGCGGCAAGGACCAGATCGAACGCGATCTGCGCGCGGCCGGTTTTCGCGACCTCGAACGCAGCACAAGCAGCCTGGAAACCGCGCGCGCGCGCCTGCCGCCCGCCTGGCTGGAAGAAGCCATCGCCTCGCCCGACCCGGATCGCGCACTCGCCCTTCTGCGCGACCTCGCGCTCCGATCCTCGCTCGGGCTTTTCGCGTTGCTTGGCGAAAATCGCCAACTTCTGCGCATGCTCGCCGGGCTCTTCGGCACCAGCGAGCGCCTGTCGCGGCACCTCATCACCCATCCCGAGATCTGGCCCGAGCTCACGGGCGAGCTCGCCGCTCCCCTGCCCGATCCGCAGACTTGGCGCGCGAATTTCGCGTCCCGGCTCGTCGACTGCGACTACGAAACCGCGCTCCGCCGCATGCGCAGCTTCCAGGCCGAGGAGATCCTGCGCATTGGCCTCCACGATGTGGCCGGGAACCTGACCCACGAACAGGTGTCCGCCCAACTTTCGCAAATGGCCGAGGCTATCCTTGACGAAGCGGCCCGGCGGGTGGCGGACGAGGTGGCCGCGCGCTACGGGCGTCCCGATGCCGAGCTCACCATCCTGGTCCTCGGAAGTTGCGGCGCGCGCGAAATGCGCTACGGCTCGGATCTGGAGCTGGTCTTCTTGTACGAGCAGGAGGGCACGACCGACAAAGGCGTCGAGCACCAGGAGTGGTTCGCGCGCTTGGCCCAGCGACTGCTCGGCGCGCTCGGGGCGTTGTTGGAGGAAGGGCGCCTGTATGTGGTCGACACGCGCTTGCGTCCGTCGGGGTCGCAGGGGCTCTTAGTCACGAGCTACCGTGCCTTCGAGGAATACCACGCGACCCAAGCAGCGCCGTGGGAACGCGTGGCCCTTCTGCGCGGCCGACCTGCGTGCGTGCTGCCGGGCCGAAACGGAGAGGCCCCTTCGGACTTTGCCGAGCGCCTAGCCGCCGTCACCTACCAGCACGACCTCAAAGACAACGTACTGAGGGACGAGCTTCTCCGCATGCGCAAGCGCATCGAACAGGAGCGCGCAGGCAAGGGCTCGCTGCACCTGCGCTTCAGCCCCGGCGGGCTCACCGACCTCGACTTCATGGCCGCCTGGGCTCAGCTTCGCCACGGCAGAAGTGATCCGCAACTGCGCACCACCAACCCTTGGCAGGCGCTTGCACACCTGAGTGAACGAGGCGGTCTTGATCCGCAGCGCCTCGACGACTATCGCTTCCTCGCACGCGCGAGCCTGCGGCTACGTCTCTTGCGCGACAGCGCCGAGGATCGGCTGGTTCCCGACGACGAGCTCCCGCTCGCGCGCAGCTTGGGCTTCGCCCGGCCCCAACTGATGGCCGAGCTTTCCCGCCGCATGGCCGACGTGCGAGCGACGTTTCTCGACCAGCTGAAGTAATTCCCCTTGCGTGCACAGAGGAGTTGTCTCGCCAGTGGAATCGGGAGGCCGACCCCGATCACATCGATTCACACGCGATCGCCGTCAATTCTTCGTCAGTCAGGGCGATCGGATTGCCGCGCATGCTGCTCGCCGCTCTTGCCTTCTCCACCAACAGCGGAATGTCGCCCGCCCCCATCCCGAAGCTGGACAGTCTAGGAATCCCCAGGGCTGCCGTCAGCTCGGCGACCCAGGCGGAAGCTTCGGCACCGGCGGCGAGAATGCCGTCCAGCTCGTGGTAGCGAAACAGGGCTGAATCTTGCGGCGCCCGCGCTGCCAAGGCGGCGATGTTCGTGCCCATGACCGCAGGAAGGAGTGCGGCGCAGACTGCGCCGTGCGGGGCCTTCCACATTCCACCAAGCGGCGCTGCGAATCCGTGCACAGCGCCCAACCCCGAGTTCGCCAAGCACAATCCGCCAAAGAGGCTGGCCATGGCCAAATCCTCGCGGCGTTCGGCCACAAGACCGTGCTCGAACGCATCCCGAAGCGAGCGCGCGATTCGCACCATGCCTTCCCGACCGAGGGCGAGGGTGAACGGGTTGGCGCGAATCGAAACGTAGGACTCCAGCAGGTGCGACAGGGCATCGATTCCGGTGACCGCGGTGAGAGACGCTGGCGTTCCGTCGAGCAGATCTGGATCGACAAGGGCCAGCACGGGCAGAAGATGGGGACTGCGCAGGCTCGCCTTCACCTTCGCCTCGGGCGCCGTGAGGACAGAATTCTTGGTCACCTCGGCGCCGGTTCCCGCGGTGGTCGGAATCGCGATGCAGGGCAGGCCTGGCCGAGGCAGGGGTTGCGCCCTGCCGACGATTTCCATGTAGTCGGAAAGCTCGCCCTCGTTGCCCGCCAGCGCGGCGATGGCCTTGCCGGCATCGATGGCGCTACCGCCACCGAAGGCGATCACGACATCGCACCTTTCCTCGCGGGCGAGCCCGCGGCCCTCCTCCACCATGGCCAGCGTCGGTTCGCCAGGAATGGAATGGACGACACTTGCGATGGACAAGCGCTTGCGCAGGCCAAGACTTCGCTCAGCGGATTTTCCGCCGACCACCAGCGCACGCTTGGCACCCAGAGCCGCGACGGCGGACGCCGCCTGCATGGAAACGCCAGCGCCGAAAACCACTCGGCCGGGAGCGGCCAGCTCAAACGAGGTTGCGGCCATCGAGCGCCCAGATCGAAGACGGGCTTACCGTGGCGTACGATTTGCTGCTTCGAGGCTCAGCCATCATCCCGGCCACGGTGTCACGCCAGGTTTGGTAGTGCTCGGTCTGCTTGTGCGCCGCCGCACCGTCGGCGCTCCGATAGACTTCGATCAGCACGAAACGGCTCGGATCGCCGGTTTCCTGGATCACGTCGAATCGGACCACGCCGGGTTCGTGAATGCTGGCCGCCGCATTGGCAAGGCTTGCGGCGCGAAAGGCGTCGACCGCCTCTGGCAGCACGTGAACGTAGACGAGAACTGCGAGATAGGAGCTCGACATGGCCGGAAGCTTAACGGTAGCACGAAAAGAACTGCCGCCTCCAGCCAACTGATTGGGTCAAGCAAAGCTGGGCACCTGAGTGACCATTTGAGCATCTAAGAATCGCCGCAATCGCACAACGTCATGTGTCTCGACGACAAATCCATAAATCCTTTCGGGTTGGGTGCCAGTTGAATAGAGGCATTTCCAAGCCAGGAGTACCCTAATTGCGCATGCACGATCTAAGGTCGTTGTTTCTTGGCTCGTTTGCAATGGTTCTCCTAGGCTGTTCGTCATCGGGACCGACAGCTCGTTCGCCAACGATTCCCGACGCCGGCATTTCCTATGGCGTCTCGTTCGGCGATGGGGGGCTTTCCGCCCTGGACGCCGGTGGGGTATCTGCGCCGGATGCCGAACCTTACCGGGACGACCCAGGTTCCGCCGACGCCGCCATCAAAGACACCGGGCCGCTGAGGGAAACCAACGGCGACACCGCTCCCACCGATTCTGCTGCGACGGTCTCGCGAGACAGCAGCCCAGACGTTGTACCGCTAGCAGATTCCGCTCGTCGAGGTGACGCCGGAGATCTTGCCCGTCGGGGTGACGTCGGAGATCTCGCCACTCACGATGACTTGGTTGTCGTCCCCGACGTCCCCATCCCCAAACCGGATGCGACCTCGCCGGACTTGTCCACGCAACCACGCCCCGATGCCCTTCCGCCTTCAGGGATATGCGCGTCCGAGCCTTTGCGCACGACGGGCACGGTTCACTACGTCTGCGATTGCCAGACCGGCGCCAGCAGCAATTGCGTACCTGGCAATGACAGCAATGCCGGCACCAGCTCGGCACCTTGGCAAAGCTTCTCCAAGGCCGCCGGGACATTCGCCAAGATGCCGGCCGGCGATACCGTCGCGCTTTGTCGTGGCGGACTCTGGATTGCCAACGGCGGCGGATTTGCGAATGCCAATTGCCAGAGGGACAACACCTGCGATTTCCGCGACTACTCTCCGCCTTGGGGCGACGGCTCGGAGCCTTTGCCATCGATATGGATCGACGGTGGTTCGAACGGCCGCACGTTGATGACCTTCTCCCACGTCTCCGAGCATCAGGAAGGGTTCCGCGTTTTCAATTTGGACCTGCACGGAACGTTGACCGATACCGCGATCTTTTTCTGGAACGAGACCACCGACGTCGACCTGTGCAATCTTTCCATGGATGGCTTCAACATCTCGGTCAACATGTCTGGCGGCGACCAGCCCGACTTCGGCACGCCTGCCAACATCGTTCTGCGAAGCTCGCACATCACCAACAACAGCAACATCGGC
>PMLH01000324.1 GCA_003159055.1 Myxococcales bacterium | reverse complement strand
GCCGCGCAAGGAGCTCGAGATTATCCACGTCAAGCGCATGGACGAGCTTCTGCCGCTGGTGTTGACCGAAATGCCGGACCTCAAGGGCACGATGATCGGTGCGGTCACCCCGCCGCCGATGGTTCCGCCGCCGGCAGCGTAGCCCTCGCAGTCCCATGGTCGCCTGGGTTCACTGTCCGCTGTTCTGACATCCGTCCTGCCTCCCTATCGATGCTTTTGGCCGCTGTGGGCACAAGCATCGGGCGCAATTAGCGCGTCGCTTCCGTACCAACCCTCGACGTCATGCTCCGGGCCGGCAGCTTGGCATTTCGGCACGACCCCCTTGCACTTCGCCCAGTGGATGAAGCGCCCGCTGGGCCATGCCCAACCCTCGGAGCGCGTGCCGACCCGTACACAGACGGGGCGCCCAGTTGCGGCTGCAGGAATCACGCCACCATCGGGCGCCTGGCTGGCCTGGCTGGGCTCGGCCAGCACGCTGGCGACGACGAGCCACAGGCACGGCACCGACACCGACACCGCGAGGAGCGGAAGCAGCCCGTGCCGGCGCCAAGACGTTCGTTTGCGGGCAGCCACGAGCATCAATCTAGTTGCGTGCGACCGGGATTTCAACCCGTCCATTGGCAGGAGCACGACCCGCCCGGGCCTGTGATTGCTCGTGGGCTGGGCCTCGGGTCGTTCGAGCGGTTGCGACTTGCCCGCGTCGAGGTCCAGAATGATCCTGGGCAAGGGCCCTGCAAGAACAAAAATGAAGGCACACCTCGCCTACCTGAACGCAACCGCCAACCGAGTGGCGGAAGAGCACGCGCACCATTCCTCCCCGGTGAACTGGCTAAGCCCCTACGTCGCGGGCGACTTTGAAGAGAGAAGGAACGGTCACATGGCAAGGGCGGGGCGAGCCCTCAACTGGGATTTCCAGCGGACCAAGCCGTGGGTCAATTCCCTGTCACCTGGGTGCAAGCTTTGCGGCCAAGGACAGTGGTCGTGCCTGTTCATCACCGGCCTGTGCAACGCCCACTGCTTCTATTGTCCCGCCAGCCAGGAAAGCGACGAGACACCACAGACCCAGCGGCTACTCTTCGAAGACCCCGAGGCCTACGCTCACTACATCAACTGGTTTGGCTTCAAGGGCGTAAGCCTCAGTGGAGGGGAGCCGTTGATGGTGTTCGACCGTGCCATCCGGTCCATCGAAGCCGTTCGTCGGCTATGTCCACGCGACGTCTACGTCTGGATGTACACCAACGGGATCTTGGGCAGCGAGGCGAAATTCAGGAGGCTGGCCTTGGCTGGAATAGACGAAATTCGTTTCGATCTTGGGGCGACCAACTACCACCTCGGGGTGCTGCGAGGGGCAGCCGCGTGCATCCGGAACGTGACGGTGGAGATCCCTGCCGTGCCCGAAGAGGTCGAGCGGCTCAAGGAACTGTTGCCCCGGTTGTGCGAACTTGGCGTGACCAGGCTGAACCTGCACCAACTGCGCCTGACCGCGCACAACGCCGAGCAGATGCTCCGGCACGGATACACCTACCTGCACGGTGAGCAGCCAACCGTGCTTGAGTCCGAGCTTGCGGCCCTCGAGCTCACCGCCTTCGTGGTCGAGCAGGGGCTTCCGATTGGCGTGAACTACTGCAGTTTTCAGTTCAAGAACCGGTTCCAGAAGGCTGGTTTTCGCCGAAAGATGGCGACCCGCCTCGCGGAGGGGAATGAAGAAATCACCGGGAACGGGTTCCTCCGCAGGATCATCGCCGGAACCGCCGGCGTGGAATCGGAGGTGGTACTGGGAGCACTCGCTTCGATGTCGAGTCTTCCCGAGCAGATCGTCCTGTACTACAAGGGCCGGGTCCTGACGAATCTAGGACCGCCCTCATCCAAGCGACACCACACCATCGAAGGCATCGACTATCCGATCGATGATGGCCTGGCTGTCGAGCCCATCCTTCTGCGGGGCGGCCTCGTTGCGGACTACCTCGAAATGATGAGCCACGACGGGAGCGACATCCCGAGCAGTCAACTGCTGTTCCAGGCGTGGCAGCGGGAGTTCATCGAGACCGGAATGGGGGACTACTTCTAGCAGCCCGTGGTGCAAGTCGGACCGAGCCGTTCGGTGTGGATTCGGGCCGGATGCAAGGAGCAGCGAAGCGCCGAATACTAGAGGTATTCAAGCGAGCGGCGACGCAGCAGCCGGTCCCGAAGACACCCGAACGGCGACGCGGAGACTTGCACTACGGGCTGCTAGACGGGGTTGGCAGGACCGGCTTTGAGGCAGAAGTGGCGCGTGTTCTTCCCGGGCGCGGTTAGCGCGGGCAGGAACCGGTCTGGCAGGTGCTGTTCGCATAGCCGTAGGACACCATCGAGCAGCAGGTCTCGCCCTGGGCGCAGTCCGTGTTTTGGTGGCACATGGTAAGCCCGGGCAGGCAGCTGGTCGCGGTGCAGGTCGTCTGAATCATCGCGCCCGAGGGCATGCAGCACTGGTGGCCCGCGCCGCCGCAGTCCTCGGGACCGTCGCAGGTCACCTGGAAGTCGCCCGCACAGTCTGCTGGTGCCGTGCACGACTGGGTGGTGGGCGACGCCTGGGACACGCAGCACACCTCGCCCGAATTGCAGACGCTGCGGAGGCACAAGACGCCGGCATAGGTTCCCGTCCCGCCGCCGCTGCCGCTCATCCCGCCCGTCCCCGTCGATCCTCCGCCACCGCCGCCGGCACCGCCGGTTCCCAGCGGCCAGCAAAGCTGGTTGGTGCAGGTGTAGCCAGTAGCGCAGGGCTCCGAGGAGCTGCACGCCGCAGTCTTGCAAGGATCGGCGCCGTTGGCACACCGCCAACCGGTCACGCAACCGGCGCTGTTGACCACGTCCTTACCCCCACACCAGTTGCACGACGGCAGCGGCGGGCATTGCGTGCCGCCGTCGCTCCCGCCGGTGCTGCCTCCCGTTCCTCCCGCGCCGCCGGTGCCCCCAACTCCTGTACCGCTGTCCGGCGGCGGTGCGTAGCTTTCGAGACAAGTCGAGGAACCCATCGCATTGCTGCAGATCAGACCAGCGCAGCACGAACGGGTGGCGCAGGACTCACCCCGCGACGCGCATGTTGCGTCCGTGCCGCCGTCGTTCCCGCCCGTGCTGGTCACACCGGCCGTCCCGCCCGTACCGGTCACTCCGCCGTTGCTGCCGCCGACGACGGGAGCGTCGACTACCGAGCTCCCGCCCGACCCGCCGCCATCCCTGCCGCCGATGCCGCTCCCGGCGCTGCCGCCCAAGCTCCAAGTGCCGCCACTCCCCGTGACGCCTCCGGCTCCGCCGGCGCCACCGCTCGGAAGAGATGCATCCGCACCGCCTCCGTCCGAGGGAAGGGATGTTCCCAGCGAGTGACCAGAGTCACTGCAGCTGGCGACCAGCCCGACCGGAACGGCAAGTGAAAGGGCGAAGAAGGAATGTGCCAATGGTTGGATTGTTCGCTTCATGCCTCCCTCAGTGATTTGGCCAGCTCGAACGGGTCAAAAAGCATACGCCAACCCGAGGGCAGCGCCGGGACGGAGTGGATAGAGATCGAGCACGTGCGCCGCCTGTCCGGTGCTGCTGTCATGAAGATCGAAATGGACCTTCTCCAGCAGAGCATCGGCGGACAAGTGCACCGTCAGAGAGAGTCCGCCGACCAGGCGAACGTCGAGGCCGGCCCAGAATGTGATTGCAGGCACATAGAAGCTGCCTCCAGGCGCGACGATGACTTCCTGGTGGTTCGTCTGCGAAGAGTAGCGGATGCGGTCCGCCCCAGCGCCCGCAGCGACCCCCAACACCAGCCTGCGAGACAATTCGCTCATCCAAAGTAGGCCTGCACGCAGGACAGTCGACTCGACCGTTGCCCCGACCATGGTGCCCTGATAGTCAGCAGCAAGCTGGTAGCCGAAGCTGGCCCATCCGCCGAGAGCGTTCGACCGGCGCCCGGGCAGGCGATGCGCAACAGCCAAGAGCCCCGACGTATTGGCCACCAGTGGGACCTCGTGCGCTAGGAGCTGTCCGCCCAATAGCAGCGCGGCCGACCATCGCAACGAGGGCTCGGGCGGTGCTCCCGCCAGTCCCGAGTCCTGTGCCGACCGCATGTGCAATGCGACGCGCGCCTCAGTGCGCGTGAGGGTTTCGCCAGTTCCCTTGCTTAGGGCCAACACGGCATTCGCCACGATGTGGGCGATTTCCTCCTTCGCCATCTCGTCGATGCCCCGAGCAAGCGGCAGGGAACGCAGGAAGAAGCGATCGGCGCGGGAATCCCGAAAATAGAGCTGCGCTTCCGCCGAGGCCGACAAGTCGATCCACACGGCAATCGCAGCGCTGCGGTTTCCTGTTCTACGCTCGAAGATGTCCTGCGGTCGAAAGCTCGCTTGGCTGGCCCACGATACCTCAACGTGCTCTCGCAAGAGTAGCTCAGTCGTCACGTCCTTCACCGCGGTGGCCGAGGGGCCGGGACCAAGCAACGTGAGCTCAGCTCGCATCGGCAACGAAGAAGACGGTGCCGGCGCGGTCTGGGCAGTTGCTGCCTGGGGAACCAGACACAGCGCTAGCAGAAAGGCGCCCCGTCGGGTCGCGATCCTTCGTCTGTGGCGCGCGAGCGCCGTCACGGCGCAAGCTCTTTCAACCGCCGGGAGGCTGCCGGATAGTAGGCCGAACGGGGAAACCGGCGCGCCAGCTCTTGCCAAGTCTGCCTCTCGTCTTTGCTCTGGCCGAGCATCGCGAGCCCACGGGCCTTGCCGAAGAGCGCCTCTTCCGTCAGCGGCCCTTGTGGCGCCGCCCGTAGATACGCACCGTACGCAACGATCGCTTGGGCAGGATCGCCTTCGCTCAGAAGCAGGTCCCCCTCCGAGATCGCGGACAAGTGCGCCTGCAGGGAATCGGGGAAACGCCGACGCAGAGCCTGATAGAGCTCGATCGCCTTGCGCATCTCGCCCGCACGGCGAACCGCATTCGCCTGGGTAAACAGAGAAGCGGGCGTGGTTTCTGCGACGGTTGGTGCAACCTTGATCGTTGGTGGAACCTCTGCGGCAGGCACTGCTTGCCTGCGCTTCCGCTCGGTTTCGGGGGGCTGTTTCGGTTCGTCGCCAGTTGCGGCCGGGGCCTCCCGCGCCGCAGGCACCTCGACCTTTGCCGCTGGCTTTGACATGCCTTGCGAGCGGGCAGGGGTGCGGGATGCGTTCGGATCTGACGTCGGTTTGTCGCCCATTCGCGTTTCGGTCCTCTGATGCGTGATCCACGCGGCAACCGCCACGCTCCCCCCCAAGACGACCACAGCCACCACCGCCGCTGCCTGAAGGCTGCCCCGGCGCCAGTGGCGGTGCGCTTGCGTGGTCTTGTCCCTCACCCTTGCGATGAGCTGGGTATCCCCCGGCTGCGTCTCTGGAATCGCGTCAAACAACGTGGCCAGTGTCGAGGCGACTCGGCATGGGGCGCACTGGGCGAGATGAGCGTCGAGCGCGTGTCGCTCGAGCTCGGAAAGCTCCGAGCGCTGTGCGCGCACAACTAAATCCTCGGGACATTGGCGTTCGCTGCCCGTCATCGTTGAATCTCCAGGATCTCGGCCCATTCGCTGTTGGCTCCGATGCGTTCACGCAAGGCCTGTTTGGCGATTCGCAGCCGGCTGCGCACAGTTTCGACGGGGCAGCCGAGCGATGCGGCGACCTCGGCCACAGAAAATCCAAGCGCACAATGCAACACCAAGACTTCCGCTTGCGCCGGCGCCAGCTCGTCCAGCAGCAAGCCGAGGAGCTGGCGGCGGCGGTTCGCACAGGCGTCCTCGACGGGGGACGGTTCCTGGGTTGGTGCGTTTTCGCCGGCGTTCTCTACATCGACGGTGAAATGAGCCCTGAAGCTCGACCGGCGGCGAAAGGCGAGTGCAGACAAGACCGCCACGCGGCAGGCGAAGTGCAGGACCGTGCATTCGCCCTTGAATGACTTCAACGCCAGCAGAAGTCCTTCCACCGCGTCCTGCAGAACGTCCTCGACTTCGGCCGTGCGGTGCTCCATCACCTTGCGAATCGCGCGCAGCATCGCCGGCGCGACCGCCTCCACGACCTGGCGCATGGCGTTTCTGTTCCCCTGGCCGGCAAGGCGCGCCACGGGCAAGAGAGCATCGCAGGCTTTGCCGCCTGCGCCTGGCTGCTCACCACTTTGCCGGACCAGCTTCACGCCTATCCAGGTTGCGCCAGGGCGGAAAACGGGTCAATGCGTGGCTGCGTCCTCACCTTTAGTCCATGGTCCAGTATCTCTCCACCGACTCGACCATGACGACGTCTGGCTTCTCGGCGTCAAGCAACGCCTGCGTGAGCCACGGGGTTCCGGCTCGTCGTGCGCCGGTCATTTTCTTTGTCGCTGTGAACTGGCGTTCGAAGAAGGGCCGCAAGCCCTCGAAGAAAGAGTCGCCGAGGACCAAAAGCTTGCCTTGTCGTTTGCCACCAAGCACGTCCAATGCCGGAAGAATGACCAGGGGTTGCTCATCACCGCGGATTGTCGGCAAGCCCAGCATCCTTGCGAGGTCACCAACCGCTGGGTCGCCCGGAACCCAGGTCAATGAGTCAACCTGCATCGGCTCAAACACCGGATCCTGGGCCTGCAATGCCTTGGCAATGGCTCGATAGCCGATGACTGCACCCCGCAGATTCCAATGCGTGTCTTTGGGGTAGTAGAGATCCAGCGCGCCCTTGGCGCTCTTCAGTGGCGCCCGCAAGTCGACCAGCGTGACGCCTTCCAATCCTGCCGTCAGGGCCCAGAACTGATCAAGACGGG
The DNA here is from genome assembly GCA_003159055.1 of Myxococcales bacterium. The sequence goes on along the minus strand of PMLH01000324.1, from coordinate 2,177 downwards.
ACGTCGCACCGGGCTTGGGCTGCAATCGTGCGGGCAAGTATTCCGGATAAACCGACTGCTTGTCAGGACAGACGGCAATCACCAGCCTGACGCCATTGGTAAGAGCCAGGGCGGCTGCTCGTTTCAAGTTAGCATCGATTGCCGCGATGGCGGCAGCGCTATACGGTTTCTTGCCCAACAGTGAATCGAATCCGACACCATCCCGTTTTGCCGGGGCATTGAAGAAGAGCCACTTGGTTTTGCTGTCCGACTTCCCAACCACAACCGCGGGATCAGGCGAAACGCGAAGAATATGGAAGGTCGCCAGTCGGAAGGTTCCGATGAGAAACTTTCGCAAGCCAAAGTGATCGTTGAAATAGAGCTCCCATTCCTGCGCGATCGCCGACGCCCGACGAAAACCATCACGACTCCACAGTGATGCCGTCGGTCGTTTCGCAAGCGCCCGATTCTCGTCGAGCGCCGCCATGGGAGAGCGGCCGGCCAGGCTTGCAACCGTCGGGGCCAGCAGGATCGCGGCGAAGGTCACCACCAGAAGGACATTGGACGCGCGGCGCATCGTGATCACCTAGAAGCGATAGTAGATGAAGGGGTTGAACGAGCTGTTGGCCAGTTTCATCGCGGACAACGCAAGCAACGACATGATCACCGCGGTTCCGAAATACGACGCGCGCCAGCCGGCGTCCGTCTTTTTGACGAGAATGCGCTCGGCAAGTCCGCGCAACAGAGGGGTTGAGGCCAAAACGCCGACAATTACCGCAAGCCAGCCTTCGGCGTCGATGACGGCGTTGAGGCCGCCCCAATCGAAGCCGAACCAGTCACTCACACGAACCACTGCGCGGAGGCAGTTGGCGGCTTGGGCGAAGCTGTTTGCACGAAAGAGAATCCAGCCAGCAACCACAAGAATCAGCGTGTAGATGCGACGAATTGGCGAAGGCAGCTTGTCCAACCATTTCAGGATGGCTGCCCGTTCGGCGATGAGCACGATGCCGTGCAAGACACCCCATGCGACGAACGTCCAGCTTGCCCCGTGCCAGAAACCGCAAAGCAAGAAGACGATGAACATCGCTGAATAGGAACGCCATGCCGGAACCCAGAACTGGTTCCCGGTCAACGGCACGTAGAGGTAGTCGCGGAACCACGAGGTGAGGGAGATGTGCCATCGCTTCCAAAAATCGGTGATACTGGTCGACCAGTAGGGCAAGTCGAAGTTCTCTCGGAAATGGAAGCCGAACATGCGTCCGAGGCCGATCGCCATGTCCGAGTAGCCCGAGAAATCGAAGTAGATCTGCAACGTGTAGCAGCCAGCGCCCAGGACCGCATGCACGGATGTCAACGACCCAGGCGGAAGGGCAAAGCATTTGTCGGCGGTCGCCCCTACGACATTGGCGATCAGAACCTTCTTGGTCAGTCCGAAAACGAAACGGCAAATGCCGTAGGCGATCTCGTTCAAGCTGCGGCTTCGCGTATGCAGCTCGTCGGCGACATGGCCGTAGCGCACGATCGGCCCGGCGACGAGCTGGGGAAAGAGCGAGATGTACAGCGCCAGCCTGAACGGACTCTTCTGGACCTGGACCTGACCCCTAGCAACGTCGATGAGATAGGAGAGCGCGTGGAACGTGAAGAAGGAAATCCCCAGTGGCAGCGGGATGGTCGGCACGTGCACGGCCAGGCCCACCGCCTTGAGCAGAGGATTCAAGTTGCCAAGAAGAAAGACCCAGTACTTGAAATAGACCAGCAGCCCCAGGTTGGTGGTGACGGCGAGGGAAAGGCAAAGTGAGCGCTTGCGGCTGCCCTTGGCAAAGCTGGCAATCAGCAAGCCAAACCCGTAGTTGATGCCGATGGACGCAAGCAGCAACGGCAAATATCGGAACTCACCCCACGCATAGAACCAAAGGCTGGTCACCAGCAGCCACAGGTTCTTCGCCCTGATTGTGGGGATCAGATGGTAGCCGGCGAGGGCGACGGGCAGGAACAGAAAGAGAAACAGAACCGAACTGAAGACCATCGGATTCGAGGCCTACGGGGTCTTGCTGTCGATGAGCTTCGCCAGATCACCCACCGTCCCAATCGACCGCAGCTCCTTGGTCTCGAAGCGAATTTTGAATCGCAGTTGAACCGCCGCGATGAGGTTGACGTGAGCCATGGAGTCCCAGCCATCGATGTCGTTGGGGGTCATG
>PMLH01000348.1 GCA_003159055.1 Myxococcales bacterium | reverse complement strand
CCCCTCCTCGGGGAGCGCTCCAGGGCCGGCGAGACCGGGTTGCGCTCGTGCCATGCGTCGGCGTGTGCTGTCGAGGAGCCAATTGAGCCTGGCCATTCTCTTGGCGCAAGCGCTCTCGACCCACTGGGCGATCGTCGAGGGGCTGGCAATATCGACGGCGGCTTCGAGCTCGGAAGCCAGCTCGCGCGCGCTGGCGAAGCGGTTCTCGGGCTTGCGCTGCAGAGCATGCAGCACGATCTCGTCCACTCGGCTCGGAACTTCCGGATTGATCGAGCTGGGTGGGGGTATCGGCAGACTCAAGACGCGTCCGAAGGCTTCCACGTCGGTAATCCCGGGCGCATGAAACAGACGCTCTGCTGTAAGCATCTCCCAAAGCACAATTCCCGCGGCAAAGACGTCGGTTCGCCGATCCATTACCCCGGCGCCAGCCTGTTCGGGAGCACAGTAGCCGAGCTTGCCGGAGAACTTGCCGATCGAGGTCACGTGCAGGTGCGTCGTCGCTTTGGCTACGCCGAAGTCCAGGATCTTGGAATGTCCATCGCAGCTCACCATGATGTTTTGTGGTGAGAAGTCGCGATGGACGATCCCGATGGGATGTCCGTCATCGTCGGTGGCTTCATGCGCGGCGTGCAAGCCGTGCAGGGTAGGCACGAGCACACCTGCAATCACGCTCGGGGGAAGCCGGAGACCGCCCTCCTTGGCATCTCTGGCAAGATTGCCTAGAGAGACGCCGTGGACGTATTCCATGATGATGAGCAACTCCCGGTTCCGCTCGACGACGTCGAAGACCTGAACGATGTTCGGGTGGGACAGGCGTGCGCTCAGGCGGGCTTCATCGCGAAACCGGACAGCGAAGTGCTCGTCGGCCGCGAACAGAGGGTGCATTCTTTTGATCGCCACCACGCGCGAGAAGTCGGCGGCACCGGCGAGCCATCCCAGATGGACCGAGGCCATTCCACCCACGCCGATCTTCGCGTGCAGGCCGTAGTACCTGCCGATCACCACACCACTCTGTGTGGCCGTGCTGCCGAGCGAACGCTTCGCCCTACCCGGGAAGGTTGAGTCGACTAAGTTGGTCATCCGGCATACCAAGGCAGACGAGCCAGGAGCGGAAATGCGAGGACTACATTGTACCACGATGAACAACGTCGCTCTCGTGACTGGTGCGAATCGAGGTCTGGGGTTTGCCCTCGTCGAAGCCACGGGCTGGATCTCGCGCCGTGAGGTAGACGCTGGCGTTCGGCCAGCGAGCAGGTCGGCCCCTTCATCCGATAGCTTCTTACGTAAAGCACATCCACCTACACGCCGAAACTATCCCCCATACCCAGCTGCTGACCAGGACATGGTCGCCGCGCGCGCTGCCCAGCCACGGCCGCGCCCGGGCAGTGCGGAAAAGCGCCCCGCGAAGGCCCGCTCAAAGCGACTGTGTTCCGTTGATGCAGTTGCCAGCGGAACGTGCTAGGCACAGTTCACCAGCTCGAACCGAAGGGGCCGCGGTCGGGCGGGACGAGTTCATGGACCTCTCTTCAGTAGAAATTGGTCGCCAAGCGGGGAGATCTCGAATGAAGGCAAGGCATGTGCTGGCTAGTTGTGCCGCAGGGACGCTGTTCGTGTCCCTGGCGATTGTTGGATGTTCGCCCACAGGCGGGAACCCTCTGCTTCCCCAAGGACCGACGACCGGGGGCGCGACAAGCACGCAGGCAGATGGCTCGGGTGGGGTCACCGGCAATGGTGGCAACAGGGGCAGCGGTGGTTCCGCACGGGTGGGGACGGGCGGAAGCAGCGGAAACGGCGGAACGACCAGCAGTGGCGGTAGCAAGGGTTCCGGCGGCTCTTCGCACCCAGCAACGGGCGGGAGCGATGGGGCCGGGGGCAGCTCCACCGGGCGCTCCGACGCTGGGCCGAGCAGGGACGGTTCGACAGGGAGCTCCCGAGATGCAAGCGCCGGGCGCGACACCGGCACCACGACACAGCGTGACACGTCGACGTCAACGCGCGACGCTGGGAGCGTCCAACAGCGAGACACCGGCGGCTTCGGCGGCGTATCCCGACGCGACTGAGCGTTGAATTTCTCCATACTCCCCGGGCTCCGCAGCGGTGGGGCTTGGCCTTGTGTGCGATGGGGCCGTCACTGGTTGGGTGAAGACGGAGGTTGTCGTCGTGCCGCGCGAACGTGCATTCATGGTTCCTTCCTGGATGGCTACCGTCGTCTGCGCCTGGGCGTGGACGGCGGCGGAGTAGGTGGCGCGCCCAGCGCAGTCAGAGCGGCGTCGATGTCTTTGACCACGCAGCCGTTGCCGCTGGTCGAGAGGAAGCCACCAAGTAGGCTGCGACGTTCAGAACGCGCCTTGCGCAGGGGCTCGATGGCCTTGGCGTCGCCGGTTTCGCCGAGCTTCTGAATGGCAACACGCTTGTCTTCGCAAGAGTGCGCCTGTGCGAGGTCCAAGGCGTAGCTTCCCACCAGGTCGACCTTGCCCAAGCAACCGAGTGTTTCGCAGGCGTCGCGCGCGTCCTTGCGAAACTCCGGACGCCGATCGTCGGACGCGAGGTCGGCCAGAATGGTGCTGGCCGGCTTGCCGACTTGTTTGATCAGCATCTCCAGCGCAACCAGCCCGACCTTCTTGTCGCCCAGCTCGGCGCGAATGTTCACCAGCAGCGCGGCGTCGGCGCGCAACCCAGGATCCAGACGCAGCGCCTCTTCGTAGGCTTGCAGTCCGGCGCTCGGATTCTTGTCCGCAAATTCCAGATTGCCGAGCAGGTAGCGCACGCGTCCTTCGTTGGGATGCGCCGAGATCTGCTGCATGATAAGCACGCGCGCCTCGGTGAGCAGCCCCTTGGCCATCGTCTCTTCGATGTGCTTGATGGGCGACTTCAGCTCGGACGCCACCGGCTTTGGCTTGGGCGGCTCGGTCTTGGGCGATGCGCCCTTGCGAGACGCCCCCCCGGTCGGGAAGAACAATACGACAAGCAACAGGACCGCAACGGCCGGAATCACAAAGCGCCGGATGGCTGCGGGCAGGCGCCTCAAGACCGGATCCGCGACCTGGTCGAGCCTGCCCTTCACCTCGACCACTTTCGTCCACACTCGCCGCAAAAAAGCGACCGCCTCGGATCGCCTGGACCACAGCTTTGCGCCAGCGGCGATCCCCATGTGCACCGACCTTGCGGCGATACGCGCGCCCAGTTCCGCCACGTCCGTCGACGATCGATCGATCGCCGCGCGGAACTCGGCCGCAGTCGCGAACCGCTTCTCGCGATCCTTCTCGAGAACCCGCATCACCACCGCTTCCAACTCCGCCGAAACGTGCACGTCGGGTGCAACCTCGGCGAACCGCGGCGGCGGCGAGGTGATCTGCATGGCCAGCAGCTTGACCAAGTCGTCGCACAGGAAGGGCCTTCGCCCGGCCAGCATTTCATAGAGAATGATGGCGCAGGAATAGAGATCTGAACGGCTGTCGGCCTCCTGCCCCGCCGCCTGCTCGGGCGACATGTAGCTCGGCGTTCCGAAGATCATCATGCCGCGGGTGAGCGGCTCGTTGCTCTCCTGAGCTGGCCCCTCGGCTTGTGTCATCTTCGCAATCCCGAAGTCGAGAATCTTCACCGTCTCGGGTTTGTGCGGGTCAGGATCCTTGACCAGCATGACGTTGGCCGGCTTGAGGTCGCGGTGAATCACGCCCTGCCCGTGCGCGTGCTCGAGCGCCAGCAGAATCTGACCCGCGATGTGGCAGGCGCGCGCGGGCTCCATGCGTCCAGTGCGGGCCAGCACGTCGGAAAGCGGCTCCCCCGCAACAAATTCCATGACCAAAAACAGCTCGCCACCTGCGCCATGGCCAAAATCGGTCACCGAAATGATGTTGGGGTGCGAAAGGCGACTGGCCGATTGCGCTTCACGCTCGAAGCGTCGCGCGGCGTCCTCCACCTTGCTGAATTCCGCGCGCAGGAGCTTGAGCGCCAGCACCTTCTTCATGTGCGTGTGCTCGACGCGGAACACCGTCCCCATCCCGCCTTCTCCGATGCGAGCAAGCACACGGTAGCGTTCCCCGATGATGGTGTCGACAAGGGGATCCCGTTCGACTCTCAACATCTGGGTGGGTGCGATCTCTGAATCCGCCATGCGTTCGACCCGGCAGAGTACCATCGCCCGAACGACGTGTGCGAGCAAGTGCGGGCCTCCGGTTCAGAGCCAACCCAGACGCGACAGGGCTGTCGCGTCTGCGCATGCGTATCAGGCCGGCAGGCTCNNCACGGCGCCGCGGTCGCCCTTCTCGATCTGCGCGACCTCCAGATAGCGGATGCGAAAGGACTTGCCACCGTAGATGTGAAGGCCCCAATCCATCGCGTCTTCAATCTCGGTGAAGAGCGCTGAGGGCAGGTTTTCTCCCTCGGGAATGATGGCGTAGCAAAACAGCATGGTCAGCCTCCTGGGGACTCCTTGCCAAAGCAAGGGAAGCAATTCGCAGACCAAGCCGCAGGGCGAAACTACTTTTTCTTCTCGGTCGGATTGGTGGGCCGCTTGTACCCGAATAGGCTCGGCGCTTCTTCGGGGCGATACAGCCGCGCGTTGAGCTTCTCGCTGCGATCGGAATAGAGGCGGGTGTGATACGGCAGATAACCCTCGGCTTTGATCTCCAGATCCACGGGGCCGCTGCCACGCGGGCGGACGATTTCGGCATCCATGCTCCCTGGGCCGAGCTTCGCCACTTGCTTTCCCCCCCACATCACCAGAGCCTTCGCCTGCGGTGTGACGGTGAGCCGAAGAGTCACGGTTTCGGAGTAGGGATTCGCTTCCGGCTCCTCGACCTTCAGCTCGTCGTCGGCCACTTTGGCCGAAGGGGGTTCAGTCGCGGCCACCGGCGCCCCGGGGGCCGGCTTCGGTGATGGCGCCGACGTGCCCTTCGCCGCCTGCCCCTGGGACCGCTTGGTCAACGTGCTTGGTGCTCTCGCCGGCGAGGTTGGCGGGTAGCTCGTGGGTGGCGCCACCGCCGCATCCTGCGCTCGCAGCTCGGCCACGGGCTTCGAGCAACCGGAGAGCAGACAGCACACCAGCGCAGCAACGCCGACGACACGGGCAGCCGCGCATCGCAACTCGAACCTCATTGGCCGCCTCCTGCCTTGCTGTCCGATCCAGCGGCCGCAGGCGGCGGTTTTCGATCACCGTAGCTCACGCCGGGCTTGGGGACGTAGCCGGTGATGGGCTGCTTGAGCTTGCCCTTGATCGTGCCCTTGAGAGTTTCGATCGGCATGGGCGGATCGAGCTGATAGTAGAAACCGCGGGTCGGCAGGCGCATTTCGTAGACTTCGTTGTCCCAGTAAAAGACGCGGCGGAAACCCAGCGCCATCGGGCCCAGCACCTTGGCGTGCCGGTGGCAGAGCAAGAACGAGAACAGTCGCACCGCCAGGTTGTTGTACAGGCGGTGACAGCCGTGGGAAAAGCGCCCGCGCAGCGACAGGTAGTCGAACGATCCGTGGGTGCGGATGCCGTTGTCGAAGTAGGCCATCTCGCCGCTGGGCCGCCGTCGCAGCTGTTCGTGGATGCCGGCGACGAGGCCGTAGGCCGACAAGTAGCCCGGCCCGGTTTCGTCGTAGTTGACCACGTGGGGATAGCCGCCAGCGACCCATTTGGTCTTCACCATGGCCCCGACCGGCGCCGAGGTGGGCGGCAACCAAACCGGCGCCGCGACGATGTGCCGCCACACGCGCGAGCCCACGTCGGAATCCTTGTAGCGATAGTACTCTTCGCCGTCGGAGGCGACTTCGGTACGCCAACCGCCGATGGTGGTCCGCCAGCTCACGAGCGGAACCTTTTCGCCCTGCCACTTCACGAAAAGCGTGAACGACGGAAAGCGCTCACGCGGCTGCGGGCGGCGAATGCCCTTTTCATCGAAAGGATAGTCGTACCAGACGTCGCCACGATCGATCTCGGCCACCAGATCCATATGCGGCCCGTAGTACTCGGGCAGCGGCGGAAAGCGAACCGCGGCGCGCATGGACCGAAAATCGCTCTCCGGGTGACGCTTGAAGAAGGCCAAGGCGTCCTCGGGGCCGACCAGCCCGAGCCGCTCCATCAGAGCATCCGTCGCCTGCCCGACCAGATCCGGCACCGGCACGTCCTCGCCCGCGCGGTTCTTGTAGGTCGGCTGCCCTCGCGGCTGGTTCCGCTTGGCCGGCGGCATCGCTTCGATCGCGCTGCCGTCCTCAATGATCTTGCCCGCGTGGGAGGCACGCTCGGCGAGCGTCCGTCGCAGCGCCAGAAAGTCGTTTTGCAGAAGCGGCTTGGTCATCGCCTCCAGCGTGGTGCGCGTCAGGTCGGCCTGGGCGAAGATCGCGTTCTTCTGCTGGAAATCCAGGGCTGCGCCGCGCATGGGGCCGTCGTATGAGCCCTCCTTGTGCTTGCCAGGGTCAAGCAGCCCTTCGCAAACAAGCCGCTTTTCCACCTCGGCAAAAGCGGCGCGCTCGTCTTCCGTGCGCACGTGGTCTTTCACCTCGCTGCGATAGCGGGGATCTTTTTGCGCGAGCTCCTCCAGCGTGGCCGCGCCGGCCTTCTTCTGCGCGACGTCCAGGCGCTGCGCCCGGAAGTGGTGCTTGGCGATCTCTTTCTTTTCCGTCGTCTTGCCCCAGGTTTCGATGCCCTCGACCGCGAGCAACTTGGCCGCGTCCACCTTGGTCTCACACTGGCGACCAGCGTCTTCGAGGAAGCGCTTGCGCAGCACCGACAACGAGGGGGGCACGCCGTACAGTTCCAGATAGTTGCGCTCGCCCGGCGGCAGCGCCTCTCCGTCGCCGTCGGTGCGATCGTTGGCCAACCCGACGAAGACCGATCGGTAGCGATTCGGCAACGGCGCTCCTGCCCCCGACTTGGCGTCCTGGAAAATGTACGGCGCGAAATCGTCCGACAGGTCGACGAGGGTGAGGCCACGGCTGCGCGCCAAGTCGGCATCGACGACCCGATCGCTCCCGGCGACCACCTGCAATGCACGACGTTCCGCCGGAACGCTTGAGGATGCCTCGGGCAGCGCGTCTTCGTCAGACTTCGGTGGCGGGGCACTTGGCGACGCGGGCGGCGCAACCGGCGCCGGCTGCGCGTCCTCGACGGACTTTGCCGGCGGGGCCAAAGCCGCTGCTTCGCGCTTTGGCGGCGACACCGTCTTGCCACGACAGGCGAGCGCACCCAGGTGCAGGACAAGAACGAACAAGAGCGATCGAAACAAGAAACGGTTCACGATGACGTGACGGATCTACCAGTGCCAGACCGCTGATGGCGAGATCTGTCTGGATGGAATAGTATTCGCGCGCATGAAGCGCGTCATTCTCTCCAGCATCCTCCTGGCCTGTATCACGGCCGTCCCCGGCCGCGCGCGAGCCACTGCTACCGAAGTCGGCACGTCCCGTCCTTTCGGTCTCGGCGTCCAGGCCTTCGAGCCCACCTCCCTCATCGGCAAGCTCTTCCTCGACCGGAACAACGCGCTCGACTTCGGACTCGGCTTTTGGGGATACGGCCACTGCTACAACAACCACGGCCCGTACTACTGCGACCGAGGCAACCAAGCCTTCAGCGTGCACTTCGACTACCTCTACGAAGAGCCCTTCGTCGAAGTGGCGCCAGTCCGGCTCGACTGGCACGCTGGCGCTGGCGGCCGCATGCTCTTCAACGGCTACACCGACGACAACGGCACCCACGACCTTGCGATTTTCGCGCGCATTCCCATCGGGGTGGACGTCACTTTTCGGCGCCCGCGCTGGCTCGAAGCCTACCTTGAAGTGGCCCCCGGACTATGGATCTTCCCGCCCCTGACCTTCGACATCGACGTGGGGC
>PMLH01000515.1 GCA_003159055.1 Myxococcales bacterium | reverse complement strand
CAAGGACTGCAAGAGGCACTCTTGGGGGCGCTCGACGGTCGCTGACGTAGTAGAGGGTGTGACCGCCAACGCTTGCCATTGGACGCAGACCGCCTGATCCTACCTTTGCCCATGAGAGCTCGCATTCACCCATTGGTCGTCCTTTTTTCCTGCGCCTGCGCCGCAGCCGCGTGCGGGATGCGCACCGGGATGGTCGCGTCGGCCGATGCTCAGGTTGACGACACGAAAGGCTGGTCGCCGCCCGCGCCCGATGCGCGACCGGAGACGCCGCCCGAGCCGTCGGTCCGACCGGAGGTCGGTGTGGACTTTCCTGACGATCTACGCAGTCCCGATGTTTGGCTACCCGATCTGCCCACCGAGCGAGGACCGAACGAAAGAGGGGAACTGCCAGATGCGTTTCCTGATGTCCCGCCGGACAGAGGCCCAGACCGATTCCCGGATCTTCTTCCGGATTCGAGACGAGACTTGATGCCAGAGGCTCCTCCGGATATTCCCACCGATCGCGTCGCAGAACGGATTGCGGATTCGAGACGAGACTTGCTCCCGCCGGTCGATGGACCTTGCCTGACCGGAAGCAGCCTGCCGTGCACCTGCGACAATGGACTATCGGGCAATCAGATCTGCCTGCCCAGCATGGTCTACAGCGAATGCGGCTGCGGCACGGACGCTCTCATGCGAGTCAAGAACGGCGTGATTGGCACGTGGGATGGCACCGCGACGACGCCATGGCTTCCGCCGTATCAGGTGACCTTCACCTTCGACAGCTACAGCCACTATTCCGGTAGGTCCTTGGATGCCGTCGCGGTCGCTTTGTACTACGGCATCGACGACGATTCGCCACTCAAGCGATACGCCATCAATGACATCCAGGCCAACGGGGATGCCACTGGGACCATCGACATCGTCTTTGACGCCAGCAGTGTCAACCGCGACAACCTCCAAAGCATCCAGCTGTCTTCCGATCTTAACCAGCTCAAGTTCTTTTTCATGCATTCGGGCGAGTACGGCCCGCTGCAATACGATCTGCATCGGGTGATTCCGTAGCCGCTGCTGCGGAATCGGCGGCTTCGGCGTTCGACGGAGCGGACGTCCGCCTCGCCGCGAAATACTCGTGCACGGCCGCGGCGGAGGCTTCGGTCATTCCGGGAACGGCGAGCAGCTCGGCCAGGCTGGCTTCGCTGGCCTTCTTCAGGCTGCCGAAGTGGCGCAGAATCTTGCGCTGGCGCATTGGACCGATGCCGGGAATGTCGGCCAACGCCGAGTGCAGCGTGCGCCGCTTGCGCTGCTTGCGGTGAAAGGTCACCGCAAATCGGTGCGCTTCATCGCGCAGGTGGGCCAGCACGAACATCTCGGCGCTCGACGGGCCGATCGGTATCGCGTCCTTGCCGTGCGCGAGAAAGACGCGGTCGGGGTGCGAGGTCTTCGTCTCGGCGCCATTCGGGGTCGGCGTGGCGTTTTCCGTGGCGTTTTCCACTGCGGGCTCCTTGGCGACCGAGTCCCGTTCCTTGGCCAGGGCAACGATTGCAAGCCCCGCGCCCGGCCCCACATCGATGCCGACGTCGCGCGCGGCTGCCAACGCAACCCCGAGCTGGCCCTTCCCGCCGTCGACCACCAGCAGGTCGGGCAACCGCCAGGGATCGTGCTCGTCGGTTGCTTCGCGCGCCCGACGGAACCTGCGCGAGAGGACCTCGTACATGGACGCAAAATCGTCGCCGCCGGTCGCGTGCTTGATGCGATAGGTGCGGTAGCGCGACGTGGCCGGTTCGCCGTCTTCGAANNCTGTCTTTGCTCCGATCGCGCCGCGAAACGAAGCTCGACGCCGCATTCTTGCGCGAAAGCTCCACCAGGGCGCGGCGCGGGCCGCGCTGGGGCACGAGGATCTCGGCCTTCTTGCCGCGCTTCTCGGAAAGCCATTCTTGTTTGACCTCGGCGTCCGCAATCGCGAACGGCAACAGCACCTCGGCGGGCGGCGTCGCTTGCAGATCGTAGAACAGCCCGACGAAGCTCGACAGGATGTCGTCGTCGGGGAATTCCTGCTTGGCAAAGGAAAAGGCGCGGTTGCCGACCAGCTTGCCTTGCCTCACGAACAGCACCACGATTTCCACCGCGTGACCTTCGCGATGAAATCCGATCACGTCTTGGTCCGCGAAGGTGTCCAGCACCACCTGCTGCGATTCCAGTACCGATTCCAGCGCGCGAATCTGGTCGCGCAAGGTTGCCGCGCGCTCGAACGCCATCTCGGCCGCAGCCGCCTTCATGCGCACGTGCAGATCGCGCAGAAGCTCGTCGTTCTTGCCTTCCAGAAACAGCCCGACGAAGCGAACTTGCTCGGCGTAGTCGCCCGAGGCGACCGGCAACACGCAGGGCGCGAGACAGCGCTTGATTTGGTACTGCAGGCACGGCCGCTGCCGGCTTTTCAAGGTGTGGTCGGTGCAGATGCGCAGCTGGAAATGCCGATTCACGACCCGCAAGGCCTCGCGGCACGCGGTCGCCGAATGGTACGGCCCGTAGTAGTACGCGCCGTCGTCGCCCATCTTACGCACCACCTCCAGCCGCGGCCACTCGCCGCGCGGGTCGAGCCGCAGCACGAGGTAATTCTTGTCGTCGGTCAGCTTGACGTTGAAGCGCGGCTGGTGCTGCTTGATGAGGTTGTTTTCAAGCAGCAACGCTTCTTTCTCGTTGCTGGTCACCACCGTCTCGATGTCGGCCACCACGTTCTCCAGCAGCGGCACNNGGTCACCACCGTCTCGATGTCGGCGACGATGCCTTCCAGGAGCGCGACGAAGGCGCGCGTATCGCCGCTCGACGGCTGGAAATACTGACGAACGCGGTTGCGCAGATTGGCCGCCTTGCCGACGTAGATAATCTTGTTGCGCTTGTCCTTCATCAGGTACACACCTGGGCTCGTGGGCAAGCGATCCAGAATCTCGGCAAGCGTCCGCTCGGCGGGCGCCATCTCCGCGTCGCGCAACAGCGGCGTCGGGCTATCACGGTCATCGATCTCGGACACGACGGGCGAAGTCTACCTTTCTTTTTCCGATTCTTGGGCGGTTCGTGGCACAGGCCAGGGTTGACGTCGGCGTGTCTTTGTCAGCTAATCCCACGCCTATGCTCCGTGCTCTTCGCAGTGTCGTGCTTGGCGTCGCGTGGATGATCGTGCTGCTCGCAACGGCACCCGCCGCGCGTGCGGCGTCGAGGCCGGTCGCTTTCCTGACGTGGTATGGCCAGTCTTGCTTCCTGCTCGAAAGCGCCAGCGGCACGCGCATCGTGATAGATCCAGTCGCGGGCAACCTCGGCTACCTGCCGCCCGCCGATCTGCACGCCGACGCCGTGACCATCAGCCACGACCATCCGGACCACAACAACCTCGGCCTTCTGCAAGGCAAACCGCGCGTGTTCCGCGGGCTGACCGCCGACAAGAAGGGCTGGGTCAGAATCAACGACAGGGTCAAGGACATCACCATCCGTTCCGTGGGCGTGTACCACGACCCAAAGAGAGGCGCAGACCTGGGCCTTGACACCGTGTTCATCTTCGAGACCGGCGGCGTGCGCATCGCCCACCTGGGCGATTTGGGGCATGCGCTCACCGATCAGCAGATTTCCGCCATTGGCTCGGTCGACGTGGTCCTGGTTCCGGTCGGCGGCGGCTCGACCATCGACGCACAAACCGCGACCTATGTCGTCGACCAGATTCGGCCGCGCCTCATCGTCATCCCAATGCACTACAAGACCGACGCGCTGACCAGCAAGGACCTGGCACCGGTCGATGCGTTCCTGGCAGGACGCCCCAACGTGCGGCGCGAAAAGGGAAACCGCATCGCCATCACCGGCTGGCGCTACAAACCGTCGGCCGAAGTCGTCGTGCTCGACTACAAATAGGCGCAGTACTCTCGGCTAAATCGCCGTTCGCGATTCCGGATCGGGCTCAATTCACGAAAGAATTCGGCGATACTCCAGGAATTCCTTTGAGCCAGCTCGATCGCCCTCTCCCTTTGGGAGAGGGAAAGGGTGAGGGTGCAGTCCCTTCTGAACCCAGACGCCGAGGTCAAGGATATCCTTTCCCTCACCCCGGCCCTCTCCCAAAGGGAGAGGGTGCTCTACACCAGCCGCTGCCGCTCAAGGCCTATGCCCCAAGCGCCTCTCCCGGCAGGAGAGCGGACCTTCAAAGTTGCTCGTTGAATCTGCCACGCGCACGGATGTTCCAGAATCATGAACGCAATTTAGGCGCTTCCCGCGTGGCACCGCTTTGCCGCGGTCGTGACATAATGCCCGCATGCATTTGCAACGGCTCCTGCGCCTCCGCATTCCTGCCCTCGCGGTTCTGGTTTTGGCCGCCTTCGCGGGCGGCATGGTGTTTTCCCGCCCGCTCGCCGCCGGGCGCTTCGACCCCTACCACAAGCTCAGCGTTTTCACGAAGGTGCTCTCGTACATCGAGAACAACTACGTCGAGGACATTTCCGAAACCGATCTGATGTACGGCGCTGCCCGCGGCCTGACGGAAGTGCTGGATCCGCACTCGCGCTTCATGGATCCCGCGGAATACGAACGCCTAAAGCAGGAAACCGAGGGCAACACCGAGATCGTTGGCATCGGGATAGACCTGGAAAAGCGCAAGCGCGGCTTCGTGGTGGTCTCGCCTATCGAAGGCTCGCCGGCGTGGCGTGCGGGTATCGAGACCGGTGACCTCATCGAACGCATCGACGGCGTCGAGGCGGGCCCGCTCGACTGGAACGATGCCATCGCGCGCATCCAAGGCACCGCGGGCAGCGAGGTCGTGCTGCTCGTCAATCGTCGCGGCCGCTCGCTGACATTCCACATCAAACGCGAAAAGTTCGAAGTGAAGGCCGTGGAGTGGCGCATGCTCGCCGAGGGCTACGGCTACATCAAATTGCGCGTCTTCTCTTCCATCGTCGACGCCAAGGTCCTGGAAGGCCTGGAAGACATCCAGCGACAGACCGAGAAGACCGGCGGCATCAAGGGCATCATCCTCGACGTCCGCCACAACCCGGGCGGGCTGCTCGACCAGGGCGTAAAGGTGGCCGACCGATTCCTGGCCGACGGGCTCATCGTCCGCACGGTTGGCAAGGCGGGCAAGGAAATGGATCGGCAGATGGCCCACAGCCGAGGTACCTGGCTTGGCTTTCCCATGGTGGTGCTGGTCGACGGCGCCACCGCTTCGGCCGCCGAAATTCTCGCGGGGGCGCTGCAAGACCACGAACGCGCGGTCGTGCTCGGCAGCCCGACCTTCGGCAAAGGCTCGGTTCAGACCGTCATGACCATCGACGGCTGCGGCGCCAAGCCGTGCGGCCTGAAGCTGACGGTTTCGCGTTACTACACGCCCAACGGCCGATCCATCCAGGGACAGGGCATCGTTCCCAACATCGTGGTCGATGCCACGGCGCCCCCTGCCGACACCGACGACGGCAGCATGATGCGCGAGCGCAACTTCGACCGCCATTTACGCAACGAGCAAGGCGAGAAGCCGATCGAAGTCAAACGCCTTTCCGACTACCAGCTTCAGGTTGCTATCGACTACCTAAAATCTTGGGCCGNNTGTCCAAAATGCGGACACCAGAATCTACCCAGCGCAACGACCTGCTCCCAGTGTGGCACGACCCTTCCGGCCGCCGTCCCCACCGGCGCGCCCATCAGCGACGCCGCCGAGGAATATGCCCGGCAGATGGCTGCGCGCGAAGCGATCCGCAAGCGCAACCGAATGATCGTTGGCGCCATTGCCGTGGTCATCATTGGCTTCGTCGTCTACAAGCAGATGCAAGACCGCAACCGCAAAGCTGCTGCGCAAGATAAGCTGAACTTCGCAGAGAAATTCGTCGAGCTGGAGAAACGCGAGACCGGCGCGTTCTGGAACTGCGTGATGGCCAGCGAAGTCGACATCGGCATGTTCCAGAAGGGCGAACAGTTCCAGCAGCGCATCGAGTCGGCGTACTTTACCCAGCAGAAGACCTTCGCCGACTACCTCATCACCGAGTGCGTGCCGAAGATCGAGCGCGCGCGCCAGGCCTTCGGTGGTTTGCGTGACGCCCCGGCCGAGCTTGCCGGCGCACTCGAGAAGTACCGCGAGTCGTTGCCCAAGTTGCAGTCTGGCATGGAAGACTACTCCGAGAAGCTCAAGGCGCGCGGCGGGACCAAGGACACCGACCAGTTGATCCAAGAGCTCGGCACCGCCTGGCACACCAGCGACCTCAACGCCGAGACCGCCGCGTACGAGAAGTTCCTCTACTGCGCGATCCCGGGTCTGGCCAAGATGAAGGACGGGCAAGAGGTACTGGAGTTCATGAGCGACCAGTGCTTCAAGAAGGATCCGGTCGCATTCATGGATCGCGTGCGCAAGGACTGCGGACCGATGTTGGTGGTCGCGGACAAGGAAGCCAAGGTGGATCCGAAGTCGGTTCCGACCTGGAAGAACTCGCGCAAGCAGTTCGTCGAGGAGGACATGCGCCAGCTGCAAGCCTGGGAAAGCTGTGGCAAGAAGTCGCGCAAAGGCAAGAAGAAGGAAGACCTCGAACAATTCCTCA
>PMLH01000224.1 GCA_003159055.1 Myxococcales bacterium | reverse complement strand
GCCATTCCTGGGATCGGCGTTATCGACACCTGGTAGCAGGGACTTGGGCTACGGGCTGCAGACGCCCGGACTCGAGCAGGTGGAACACCAGTAGACTGTGACCTTTGCTCCTACCTGAGAAAGGTACAGGTCACACGCCGACCCGGACAGCGCGATCTGGGTATGACCTGGGTCATTGAACGACCAACCGTCCGGTCCGCCTTGCTGCACTTGCGTGAAGCCCACCCACACTTTCGGGAGGACGCCCTCCGGGCCAGGGTTGTTCGTGCTGAACGTGCAGTTCGCCTTTGCAATCGCATCGAACAGATCGGAGATGTCCTTGCTGAGCGTGGCGAACGACGTCGGGGCGTAAAGTCGCGGGGCGTTGCCCGGCATTGTTGCATTCGAGCTTCCAACTTTGCTCAGGCTCGAAAGACACGATTTCGGATTGCTATCGGGCTGGTAGCCCACGCTGAAAACCACGACGGTCACGCCCATGTTTCCGAGGTCGGTGGCTGCGTTCGTGGCCATGCCGCAGGAGTCCATCGTGCCGCTCTCCGAGCTGCAGGAAGGATCGGAGGCCGTCACCAACAGGACGTACCGGTCGTCTGTATCGAATCCAGATCTTGACCTGTAGTAATCGCGAACCTTGGAGAGAGCGTCATACGATGGGGAATCGGAGCTCGAGAACTGGCACACCTGTTGATCGCTGCATTGTAGGGCTCCAGCCATCAAAGGCCCCTGGTTTAGCCCTGGAGGCACGCTGACTGCCCCTGCGCAACAGGACTGGTGCATACAGTTGTTGGATTTCCTGCCGGGATCACCGGGGAACTCCTCAAATCCGAACTTGATGCGGCTCTGGTAGGTGTCGATGCTGGCGAGCAGGGCGTCCTGGACGGCGGACTGCCTGCTGCTGCTGCCCGGAAAGTCCCCCTGCATAGCTGAAGACCGGTCGAGGAGGATCATGAGCTGGGCCGATTGCGGCAGCAAGGTGATTGGAAAGCTCGAGCAACCAGCATCCATCTCCCACCTGTAGCGGTCGCGGTTTTCGCCAGAATCCACAGCCGGAGGTGCCCCGTCCGCAACGTCCGCGTCCACGACGTCGTGCAGGACAACCTGCTCGGTGCAACCTCCCAGCGCAACCAGAAGGCCTACCCAAGCAGCGCGCCGGCGCATAGAAATCATCGACTTTCGGAGCTTGCCTCCGCGGCGCGAAGGCGTTCCACCAAGCGCTGCACCTCCACGCGACGCTCGCTGTTCGGATGGCGCGCGATGAAGGCATTGGCCTCGGTCAAGGCGCCTCGAACGTCGCCCAACTGCGAGAGCGTATCGACGATGGAAAGATCGGCCTCGGTTCGCAGAAGGCCCGCCGGGAATCGATTTCGATACTTGTCCCATAGTGCGACCGCTTGGCGCGGCCGACCTAGATTGTAGCGCGTAATTCTCGCCAGCTCATACGCGGCGTTCTCGGCGGCAGGACCGCTTCCCTGCGCGGCGCGGCTGAGGATGTCCATGGCTCGGCTCACATCGCCGGATTGTAGTGCCGACTGAGCTTCCTGTAAGCCGCGGCTCATGCTTGCGACCGGCTTGGCTGACGCCAGGGGAGCGGAAGACGAGAGCGCCGAAGACGACGCCGCTTGCGGTCGTTCCAACGGCGCTGCTGTCCGGACAGACGAGGTCGCAGATCCCACAGAAGAAGGTTGTGCTGCAGCCTCATCTGGATAGAGCGGGCCGTGCCACGTGTCGCCGGCAGTCAGCCGAGTCGAGTGAGAGCCACGCCCAACCTCCACGATACCTTCGCTGACTTCGACACCCACGGTTCGGCTACCGACCTCAACCTTAAATCTGGTTCCAACCACGGTCACGATGTACGGCCCGGCGGTGACCGAAAATCGCCAGCCCGGCGGCTGGTGCGGAACCGACAAATTCGCGCTGCCTTGCTCGACCGAAGGCCGATGCTGAGCGTTCCAGGTGATCGCCGAGTTCTCTTCCAGATCCGCCACAGCACCGCCACCCAGAGCAACCCGTGCGCGCTCGCCCCTGCGAGTGCGGATGACCTTGCCAGGCGCGCGTTCAGACTCTTCGAGCGCCACCTGATCAACCATGGTATTCGACGGCTCCGGGGCCGCCGTTTTCGGCTCGGTCGAAGGAGCGCTGACAGGCGGATTGGCGGCGACATTTGCTTGGGGTCTGCTGCCGACGTAGGGGTAGATGACGACGCCCGCAACCGCGAGCACCGCAACCGCTGCGCTCGCAGAGACGAGCACGAGGCGGCCAGAAATTCGCGACTCTGGCACGAGAAGCGCGTCGGCTACCTTGCCCCACACCCGACGATGGGTGATTTCGTCGCCGGTGCGCTGGGCGGCCAGGTCCAGCCCGTCGCGCAGAAGCTTCTCTGCTTCGTTCTGAGGATTTTCGAGCCACGTCATGACACCATCCTCCTTGCCGCCTTCACCATCTCTGCCCGCGCGTGGTGGAGGCGCGACCAGACGGTGTTCTCGGGGCATCCGACCACGTCGGATATCTCCTTTGCCGAAAGTCCTTCCACTTCGAAAAGGACCAGAACGGTCCTCTTCTTCGGCGCCAACCTGGCGAGCAAACGGTCCAGGGTTGCGAGGTGCGTGGAGTGCTCAGACGGATCGATTTCCGGCTGAGGCCGTTCCTTGAGCATCACTACCCGCATCGTTTCTCGCATCCGGCGCCGACGACCCAGGCGGATCGCGTGCCGAGCGGCGATTCGGTAGATCCAAGTCGAAAGCTGAGCCTCGCCCCGAAAATGACGCAAGCTTCTGAACACGGCGATGAAGATATCTTGCACGGCATCTTCACGCTCTTCGGCTGGAACGCCGAGCGCGGCAGCGAACCGGTGAATGAGAGGCGTGTACCGATCATAAAGGCTGCGCCAAGCGACCATGTCGCCCGAACGACAAGCTCGAACCAGCTCGGCATCAGCGATGCCAACCGGCGCGGGCACTGGCGTCGACGTATTTTGCTTCTGTCCCATGGCTTGCTTCTGCAGAGTTAGAGCATGTCCGGCCTTGGGATCATCATCAGACATCAGAACCACACACCTATTCCAAGGGCGAACGTCAGATACATCTTGGGGGCCGAGTAAAGTGGGCTGCCGCTCTGCGTTTTAATCTCGTCCCGCGCGAGTGCGACGTCACCGGTCAAGTCGCCGCGCACGAACAGGTTTCTGGCCCAGAAGTACTGATAACCTGCCTTGATTCCGGCCGCGGCGGCAACGTGGGTCTCGCGACTAACGTAGGTGTGACCGCCCGGCTCCGCGTTCTGCCAAGTCGCGTCCAGCCAGATGAAGTCGACAGAAACGGCCGGCCCCACGTAGAGCCTGCTTTGCCTGAGACGCCAACCGACGAGTAACGCCAATTCTGCAGACGAGCGAACGGTGGTTGTGCTGCCTGAGGAATTGTGGTTGCTCCACGGCTTGGAGGTGGTTATTCCAGCCACGCCGGCGGCAGCGTCCAGCCAGAGGTCGCCTGGGCCTCCTGCCAATCCGGTTAGGAGTATTCCGGCGGCCAGTTTGCCTTCGTATCCGCCCAGGTCAACAACCGCGCCAGGGAAACGCCGCCCGCCGTTGAGAGACAGGGCTAGCCTCGCTGGTTCCACTTTGATTGGGAGCTCAGGCTCCTCCGGTTTGGGCGGCGGTGGCGGCGGTGGCGGCGGTGGCGGCGGCGGTGGTGGCTTGCTCTCGGGGAGCGCCGGCAATTCGACCTCTTCGAAGTAGCGGACAACGATGAAAGCAACCGTGTCTGCCAGGGCGGCGCAATCGCGGGCGCGATCGGCCGCTGGAGCCGCCAGTGAACGATACAGCTTGACCAGGCCGGACCTGTCGACCAGCGAGAAGCTCGTCTCGCCGCTGGCCGGAGCCGGCATGAGGGTCAGGGTGAGCAGCTTGTCGGGATCGTCGTCTGTCCGGGGCGCGACGAGAGCGGATGCGTGCGTCTCAAGCGCCGCCATAACCTGCGCGGAGCTTGGGCAGTTGTCACTCGGTCCGGGCGCCACCGTCAGCGCGGCTGCATGGAGGGTCGCGAGGAGCAAGCTTGGATACACTTTCCCCATTGTAACCGGGCTTCGGCCCAAGGTTGAGAAATCCGCGCCGACTGCGAATGGTTGACGAAGCGGCTCCGCCCGGAAGTAAGATGCCGTTCCATGGACACGCGCATGCACAGTCGAAATAGGAATGGGATGTCCGTCTCGCTGGGATTGCTCACGGTTCTCCTCGGGGCGTCGGCCGTCGCGGCGCCCAAGGCGCTTAAGCCTTCTGGCAAGGTGACCGCGAGCGGAGGCATGCTTCAGGAGGCGTTTGCCTTCGACGAAAGCGGAGGCAAGCTTGCAACCATCCAGTTCACGGCCCGCGGCCAGGTCTTGCTGTCGATTGGGCCGCCTGGGGGAAAATCGCAGATTACCGAGATTTCCAGCTTCACGTCGACGCCTGAGAAGATCCTCGGCGTGGGCGGCTACTGGTTCGTGATCTCCAACGAAGGACAGCGGCGCGCGGCCATCATCAATCCGGCTGGAAGCCTGCGAAAGACAACCCAACGATTCGACGATTGCGAGCTTTCGTTTTCGCCCAAGGCATTCGTTGCCGTTTCCGAGCGCGGGGAGCCAGGAGGCAATCGCCGTTTTTCGATTCAAGCATACAAGCCGGACGGAACGACCCTCATGGTTCAGGACGTGGTCGTAGAGGGCAACGGCACTATCGCGGGCGGCCAGGGCGAGACCTTCCTCGGCTTCACCGACAGCCATTTTTCGGTGATGGTCGAAAAGCCCGGCGCCTTCAACCGGAAGACCGATGCGCGGATGCCACCGCAATTTGCGATTCGCAACGTGAAGACCGGCAAGACCGGCCCGGGCAAGCCCCGGCCGAACTTGGAGAATTTCCTCGACTACGTCCACAAGCGCGGCGAGAAGCCGGATCTTCCTGCGGTGATCGTGCTCGCGGAAGGGCAGAAAGGCTTCGAGCTTGTCGGGCCAGGGGAAAAAGTGCGTTCCCTCAACCTGACGGTTCCGGTGCAGGACTACGATCCAACGTCGCTGCAACAGCGGCAGGTCGGCAACAAGGTGATCTTTTCACTGCTCGCCGACCGGCCTGGGCGAAAGGGGGGCATGAAAGAGGAAAGCCGCTACGCGCTGGGTTTCTTCAGCCTGGACCCCGGCAGCGGTAAGGTGACCGTGATCGGAGAGATTGCTCTGCCCGACAAACAGCCGGGCCCTTGGTCGGCCGGCGGAAACAAGATCGCGGTGTCGCGCAAGACCAGCGACGGCAACCACGAAATCGCTATCTATTCGCGGTGAAATTCGCGAAGCAGTCGGTCGCTTTCGGCGCGCGAGCGTAGCACGCAGTCTTCGAGGGCGAGGCCGCCGAAAAAGTTGCCGGTCACGTAGATACCCCGGCCGGCGATGTTTGCGTCGAGCGCAGCCACGACTTGCGCATGTCCCCGCCTGGGAGATGGCAGCGAGGTTTCGTGCTCGGCCACGTGAGTGAAGCTGGCACGCGCGACGCCCGTGACGCGGGCAATTCGGTCCAGGCGCTGATCGAGCGTGAGCCCTGTGCGAAAATGAAAGGCGAGGCCTCGGAAACGCTCATCCTCGACCACGTCGCGCGTGACGACTGAAAGGAAGTCATCTGAAAGCGACGCCAGCCCCATCATGCGCGGAAGGAGAAGGTCGCGCTTGGCAAACACCACGCCCGTCGACACGACCTCGGCGACAGCAATCGCGGCAAGGCTCTGCGAGGCTTCCGGCGCCAGCGAGGCCAGCAGTCGCGAGGTGTTTGCGGGAGGAAGCGCAAAGACGACGCTGCGGGCCAGCGTGCGATTGCCATCCAAGGTGTCCACCGCGAATAGGGAGCCGTCGCGTCCGATTTCTTGCACTTTTGCGTTGGTGCGAAGGGTGACGTGCTCGTGACGGGCGAGCGCGTCGACCAGCGAGCTAAGCCCACCCTTGAACGTGAACGTGCGTGGGAAATCCTTGCGTCGCGGACGGCTCTTGAAGAGCATTTCGGCAGGAAACGCGTCGGCCGGTTGCGAGGGGACCGCTGAGAGCAGCGGCGCGAAGACCCTCTTCCAGTTGCGTTTGCCGACCAGTCGACCGTAGTGCTCCTCGACGGTTCGCCCGGACTTGCGCGCCGTGAAGACGCGCCAGGCAGACACGAGCAACTCGCCCATCGCAAGTTGCGACGAAATGGAACGTATCCTTCCGTCCACCCAAAGGCGAAAGGGCGCCTTCCGGCGTTCCTGCAGTCGCTCCTTGCCGAGGGTGGCTTCGATGATCGCCAGGATAGAACCGTAGGAGTTGTAGAGCGTGTGGGCGCCGAGCTCGAACCAAAAACCCTCGGGTGTTCGCACGGTATGGATGCAACCACCCGGCTCGGGGGCTTGCTCGATAACCGCGCACTCGAGACCTGCACGGGCGGCATAGTGCGCGAAGGAGAGGCCGCTGATCCCTGCGCCCAGAATGGCTACGTCAAAATCCGAAGTCACGGTGGCACCATCGCTCGGGGAATTGTCCACGACCGCCCATGCTGCGGCAAGCGGGCGATGCTATCATGACGACGCTGTGTCTCCGCGAGAGAAGGACCGTGACGATGTGTCGGGCTTGTCGCCAATGCCCGATGCAGCTGTGTTTTTGTCTGACACGGCGGAAACGATTCGTTGGTGGAGCGACGGCGCGGAGCGGCTATTCGGGTACACCACTGACGAGGCGGTGGGGCAGACGCTGGAACAGCTCTTTCACGTCGAGCCGTCGGGGGGCACTGCTGACCCGGTTCCCAAGCCGACCGTTCATGAATGGAACGCGAGCCCGCGACAGGGCACGAAGCAGGGCACGACGTCCAAGTTCTGGCGAACTGTAACCGCACTTCAGAGCGCCGGCGACGACCGCCTATCCCTACATCTGGTCTGGCCGCAAACGGCACACGACGTTGCGCGAGCATCCTGGCCAGAAATCCCGAAGGAGCACGTGGGCACGGTCGCAGCGCGGGTTGCCCATGACTTCAGCAGCCTGCTCGCGCCGGTGATTGGCAATGTGGCGCTGCTGGAAGGGGAGATCTCAAACCAGCAGCCTCTGTACCGACGTGTGGTGGCGGCCCGTCAGGCCACCGAGGAGGCGCGCGGTTTCGCGCAGCGGCTGGCCGCGCTCGATCCGAAGCGGAAGCTGTCCTTGCACCCCGGCGATCTTGCGCAAATCGTGCGCGATTCGCTGCCTGAGCTGCGGGCAGCATTGCCGTCAAACATCCAGATCGTCACCAGCCTCGCTGACCGTCCGGAAAGCGTGTATGTGGACCGCAAGCAGATGGGCCATGCGCTGCTGCAACTTGCGCTCAACGCGAGGGATGCAATGCCTGGCGGCGGTTCTTTCGCAGTTTCCGTGGCTGTGCTCGACGGAAAGGTCGGGGACACCAGCGTTCCCCCAGGGCGTTGGGTGAGACTTCAGGTCCGCGACAGCGGCAGTGGCATGGACCCTGCGCTGCTGGACCATGCGTTCGAGCCGTTCGTGACGACCAAGGTGCCAAGTTGTGGCATCGGCCTCGGGCTTCCAACCGTGGCGGCGATCGTTCGCCAGCACGAAGGGCTGCTCGATGCCCAGTCCACGCCCGGGCAGGGCACGACGTTCTCGGTCTTCTTGCCGAGTCGGGGACCTCTCGTGGAAAAGGCTGCGGACGAAAGTCCGGCAAGGGCCGAGAAGGCTTCCGTTGGACCGCCCGTTCCCAAGGCAAACATTCTGCTCGTCGAGGACAATACGATGGTGCGTCGATCGATCGAAGCCACGCTGCGCGGCCTCGGCTATCGCGTGGCCGCCGTGGCCAGCGGTGATGAGTGCATCGAGACCGTGGCGCACGCGCGCGAGCCGATCGACTTGCTGATCACCGACGTCGTGATGCCGGAGATGAGTGGAAAGGAGTTGATCGATCGCGTTCGCGCGATCGTGCCCGAGCTGCCGGTGCTCTTCATGTCGGGCTACGACAGGTCCACGCTCGCCAGCCGCAAGCAATCTGTCGCCGCCGAGCACTTTCTGCAGAAGCCGTTTGATTGCGAAGACCTGTCCACCGCCGTCGTCAGTGCGATGACGGGCAAGCGCAAGAACCCGCCTTCATGAAGAGCCTCGCGCGCGTCGCCATCTGGACGTCGGTTTCACTGCTCGGTGCTTCCGCCTATGCGGTGATTGCGCTCCGGCGCAATGAACCTCTCAACGCGGCGTGGTTCGTCGTCGCCGCGCTTTGCACCTATGCCATCGGGATTCGCTTCTATTCCAAGTGGATCGCCGCGAAGGCGCTGGTGCTGGACGACCTGCGTGCACCGCCGGCCGAGGTTCACGACGACGGTCGCGATTTCGTCAGGACCAACAAGTTCGTCCTGTTCGGCCATCACTTCGCTTCCATCAGCGGCCCGGGCCCCTTGGTCGGCCCCGTGCTGGCGGCGCAGTTCGGGTATCTGCCGGGGACGTTGTGGATCCTGATCGGGGCGCTGCTCGGCGGAGCGGTGCAGGACTTTGTCATCCTGTTCGCGTCGGTTCGCCGTGACGGCAAATCGTTGGCGGAAATGGTCCGCGAGGAGGTCAGCAGCGTGGCGGGAACCATCGCGATGTTCGCCATTCTCGGCATCCTGATCATCTTGGTTGCCAACCTTGCGCTGGTGGTGGANNGCGATGATCATGGGGCTTTACGTGCGCTACCTGCGCGTCGGCAAGGTGCTGGAAATGACCGCCATCGGCGCCGTGTTTCTGGTGTTTTCCCTGCTCGCAGGCTACGCAGTCAACCATCACCCGAGCCTTGGGCCGCTGTTCACCCTCAGCAAGGAGAAGCTGGCCCTTTGCCTTATCGTGTACGGTTTCGCCGCCAGCGTGCTGCCGGTGTGGCTCTTGCTTGCGCCTCGCGACTATCTGGTGACGTTCCTCAAGATTGGCGTGGTCGCGCTGCTGGCCATCGGAATCGTCCTGGTGCTGCCGCCGATTCGCATGCCGTACCTTACCCAGCCCGGCATCTTCACCGGCGGCATGCGGCCGGTCGTGGCAGGCAGCCTGTTCCCGTTCTGTTTCATCACCATTGCCTGTGGCGCGATCAGTGGCTTTCACTCGCTGGTCGCCAGCGGCACGACACCGAAAATGGTGACCCGCGAGCGCCTGCTGCGGCCGGTGGGCTACGGTGCGATGTGCCTGGAGAGCTTCGTCGCGATCATGGCGATGATCGCGGCCTGCGTGCTCGATCCCGGTGTCTACTTCGCCGTGAATGCACCAGCCGGTCTGGTTGGTACCACCCCTGACCAAGTTGCCCAGGCGGTTTCCGCCTGGGGCTTCTCGGTTTCCGGCGGCGATCTGAGGGCCCTCGCCGACGCCATCGGCGAGAAGAGTATCTTGGCGCGCACCGGGGGCGCTCCGACGTTGGCCATTGGCATGGCGAGCATCTTCCGCACCATCATAGGCGGCGATGCGGCGATGAAGCTTTGGTACCACTTCGCGCTTATGTTCGAGGCGCTGTTCATCC
>PMLH01000252.1:3798-4871 GCA_003159055.1 Myxococcales bacterium | reverse complement strand
TGCGCGGATCGTGACACTCGACCAACTGCTTGGCCGAGGTTTCCATCAGGAAGAAGGAAAGCTCGCGCGCCCCCAGACGAGTCGCACACGCCTGCACGGACTCCAGCTTGCTGAAGGTCGCAAACGCCACGCTGTTGGCAAGGTGGACCAGGCGCGCGGCGACGATCGGATCGGTCTCGATGACCGCCGCGACCTCGGCGACACTGAAGTCGCGCTTGCGCAGCAGCATGAACGCCCGCGCCGCGACCCTGGGCATAGCGGGCAAGGCCATGCGGCCCGTGCTCACCTGTTCGAGAACGGCCTTTTCGATCTGGACTGCCAGATCGTCTGAGGAGATCTGAATCTGTGGGAGCTTTGGCTGCCCTAGCATCGGCGGCGATCCTCTACCTTGCCATCGACGGATCGCCCCTGTCTCTTGAGCGACGGAGCCTCGCCGATTCTGCCCCTACGCGACCACATGAATCAGCGACTGTGTGGTCTCGTCGGCCACCTGCGCGACGACCAGGCTCGCCTCGGCGGCACGCTGGTTCACCATCAATCCGACCGTGGCCGCGGTTGGGTCTTGGTCTGGCCGGGTGATTTGCTCCGCCAAGCGCGAAATCTCCCGAGCTCGATCTGCATAACCAGCAAAGGCACTCTCGATCGCTCGAAGCATGCGGCCTCCGCTCGGGACTTCGGCACGCCCCCACCCTGTCTTAAGCCCGTCCCCGACAAATTCTCGCCTCCGTGCTTAATGTCCTAAATAGGTTCGCTGCTTCTGCCGACAGAACACACAGACGATGCTAAGCTTTCGGAAAGCAGAACGCACGCCTGCGCTGCCAGACCCGTCAGAATTGACCAATGCTGTCGCGGAGGCGGCCCGCGATGCGTGTCTCGATACGCAATCGATCAAGCGTAGCTTGCCCGATGTCGCCGCCGAGGTGATGGCCCTGTGCCAGCAGTCGTTCAGCGACGCGCTTCGCATCGAGAAGTCGGTGACGCGCGATCCATTCATCAGCGCACAAATCGTTTCTGTCGCCAATTCGCCGATGTTCGCCCCGCGTATGCCGATCGTCAGCGTGCGCGATGCCATC
>PMLH01000252.1:0-3693 GCA_003159055.1 Myxococcales bacterium | reverse complement strand
GCGGGCCTTCTGCACGACATCGGCGATCTCGTGCTCCTCGATCGCTGCGTGCGCACAGGCAAGGTTAGCCCCGAGATGACGAAGGAGCCGGTGACCAACGGGGTGATCATGGATGCGCTGCACGCCCACCACTGCAAAGTCGGCGCTGCCGTGTGTACCGTCTGGAAGTTGCCAGCCAGCACGGTCGAGGCCGCCGCCCACCACCACAGCTACAAGCTCGGAGGACACCATTTTTCCGCCAACCTCGTCGCGGCCGCTGACGTCTTCGCGGATGCCATGGGCGTCGGCACGACCCTCAAGCGCATTCCGGACCCAGCCGAACCGGTGTTCACCGACCTAGGCCTCAAAGCCGATCAAGTCACCTCGGCGCTCTCACAAT
This sequence comes from Myxococcales bacterium, assembly GCA_003159055.1. Next base: position 3,314 of record PMLH01000252.1, on the reverse strand, counting down.
TCGAGAAGCTGTTGCCTTCGGTGAGAGTCTTCAAGTAGCGCCACGGGTCAGGAGACCGAACCGGTACCGGGGCCGAAGCCGGAACCGGATCCGTAACCGAGGCCGGAACCGGATCCGTCGCCGTGCAACTGACACACGCGTGGCTCGCTCACTTGCAGAAGCTTGGCGATCTCGCGGTAGGTAAGATCCTCGTCGTAGTGTAGGGCGAGCACCATGCGCAGGCGCTCGGGCAGGGCTTCCAGTGCCTGGGCAAGGCGCTTGACGGTCTCGGCCCGCTCCAGACTGGCATCCGCATCGTCTTCGCTGGAGACCCGGTGTAAAACCGAGTCGAGCGGCAGGTGCGGCTCCATCAGGGCGGCGATGCCTGCCACCTCGTCGATGTCCAATTCGAGCTCGGCGGCGATCTCGTCAACCGTGGGCTCGCGCCCGAGCACCTCTTCCAGCTTGTGCTTGGCCTTGGCCATGTCGTCGGTGCGGTTGCGCAGGCGCCTGGGCAGGTGGTCCATGCTGCGAAGCTCGTCGATCATGGCCCCGCGCACACGGTGCTCTGCAAAGGTAGCAAACGACGCACCCTTCTCCGGATCGTAGCGCCTGCTGGCTTCAAGCAACGCCAGCGCACCCGCCGACCAAAGGTCGTCGTACGCGCTCTGCATGCCCGTCCGCCACACCAGGCGCCGGGCAGTTCGGTCGACGAGCGATCGGTATTTTTCCAGCAGCGCCGCTTCATCCAATCCGGTTGGGATCGGGCTAACGTAGGTTGCAATCGCTCGATGCATGGCCATGGGCTTCACCGAGGGACGCTTGCCTCTCGAAACAGGCGATGCCACATCAACTTCAGTCCGCCGTCCATCACGGGCGGCGGCGCCATGCTGAACAGACGGTCCGTNNCGTCAAAGCTCGGGTCGCAGGCGCTTGGGCGAACAGATCCGCGATCGGTTTTTGCGCCATCACCGCGCGATGCACATTCTCGTCGCGTGTGACGTAGCCCAGGTGCCTGATGCGCACGCTCAGAAAACGATCGGCCAGGTTGACCAGCTTCTGGAAAACGTCGCGCGCGGCCAGCTCGTCAACCACCGAATTGATGACCACCCCGAAGTCCTTGAGCCCCATGTGCTGCGAAAGCACTTTGACCGCGGCATAGGCGTCCACCAAGGAGGTCGGCTCGGGCGTGACCACCAAAACGATCTCCTGCGCCACGCCGACAAAGAAGAGCACGTTGTCGCCGATCCCCGCGCCGGAATCGATGAGCACCAGATCGAATCGTTCCGACAGCCCATCGAGAATCGCGATCAGCCGCAGCTTCTCGTCCTGGCCAAGCTGGGTGAGCTGCTGAATGCCAGAGGCCGCAGGCAGGATGTGGATCCCGGGCCGCACTTCGATGAGCACGTCGTCGATCGACACCTCGGGGCTGAGCAGATCGCCCATGTGGCGCTTGGGCTTGGCGCCGAACACGATCTCCACGTTCGCCAAGCCGAGATCCGCGTCGATGATCAGCACGCGCTTGCCGCGCTTTGCGCCCAGCACGGCCAGGTTGGCCGTGAGCATGGTCTTGCCCACGCCGCCCTTGCCGCTGGTCACGGCCATCACGCGCAGGGGCTCGACCGATGCGATCCCGGCACCCTTGCCGCCAGCGACCCGCAATCTGAGGTTCTCTGCTTGGTCCAAGTCAGCCTCCCAAGATGCGGTCGACAAGGCCTTGCCCGGTCGCCGGATGAATGTCCTCGGGCACCCGCTGACCATCGGTAACACACGCGATGGGCAACTTGGCCTCGACAGCCGCCGACAGTATCGAACCTGGACCGTCGGCTTCGTCGAACTTGGAGAAGATCATCCGCTGGGCACGGTAGGCATGGAAGCGCTTGGCCGCCGCGCGCATGTCACGGGCGCCGCTTGCCGCGGACAGCACCAGATGGCACTCCAGCCCGGCTATCTTGTGCAGAAGCTGCGCCTGAGCGGAAAGCGCCGCAGGATCCGAACGACCGGCGGTGTCGACCAACACCAGGTGCGCGTCACCCGAGCGAAAGATCGCCTCACGCAGGCTTGCTTCGTCGCGCGCGACATGGGTGGGTACATTCATGATTTCACCGTAGCGTTGGATGTGCTCGCTGGCTCCTATCCGATAAGTGTCGACGGTCACGAGCGATACCTTGAGTCGTGAGTCGAGCAGTGCGTGGGCGGCGATCTTCGCAATCGTGGTGGTCTTGCCGACGCCGGTCGGACCGACCAGGGCGACCACCCGGCGGTCTTCGCCTTCCCACGGGGGACGCGACGTAGCCAGCCGCGCGCGCACGGTCTGCGCCAAAGCCGCGAGCATATCCTTCTCGGTCGGCCCCCCGGCGCCGCGCAGCGCTTCGCGTGCGATATCGCTCGCCAGCGCCGGCTCGACGCCACGTTCAATGAGCCGCTGTTGCATCCGAGCGGTCGGCTCGGGCGGGGGATTTTCCACGCGCGGTCGCATCGACTTCGGCTCGGCTTTGCCGCCGCGAATCTCGGCGCGCAAGTCCTCGACGATTCGTCGCAAAGCAGCGACCTCGCTTTCCACATCCATCGGTTGTCGCTTCTTCCCGGACGACTCGTCGCCGGACCGAACGGCGGTGATTTCAATCTCGCGCCTCCCCCACAGCCCGCCCACCTCGCGCGTGTTGAGAATGATGGCCTCTTCACCCATCGACGCCTTCACCGCCTCGAGCGCTGACTTCGGATCCCGTCCTCGGAAGGTCTTCACGATTGCATTCATTGATTTTCTCCGGTCATGTTGCGGACTCGGTCATCAAGCGGCCTTGGTCCAGGTGTGAGGGTTGAGATCGATGGTTCCGGCGGGTTCGACTTGCGTGCCGGACACCAGCTCGCGTGCGGTAACCACCCACAAGTCGGGCACGAAGCGAGACGCGAAGTCGTAGAGCGGTCGGCGCAGATCGGGCGGCACTACCAGCGTCGTGGGCCTGCCGATGGCGGCAAAGTTGGCCGCGTGGGCTTCAAGGTTGGAAACCAGGCGCTTCGCGGTCGCCACATCGGGCGCCAGCGTCGCTTCACCGTCGCTTTGCCCGAGTGACTTGCGCAAGAGGTCCTCGGTGTTGCGGTCGAGGGTCAGGGCGTGCACGATGCCTTTCGCGTCCGCCACGCGCGACGTGATCTGGCGGGCCAGCCTGCGGCGCACCTGCTCCACCATGAAGCCAGTGTCCTTGCTGCGAGGAGCAGCGTCGCCAACCGCTTCCAGGATGCTGCGAAAGTCGCGAATCGACAGTCCCTCGCGGAGCACGCCACGAACCACGCGCACCAGCTCCCCCAGCGAAATCGTGCCCGGCACCACGTCC
>PMLH01000554.1 GCA_003159055.1 Myxococcales bacterium | reverse complement strand
TCGATCTTCATCGCCAGCCCGATCCTCATCTGGCTGAACGACAAGTACCTGGCCATGCAAAAGCGCCAGGCCGCGCGGCCTGAGCGGAACGTTCGCAAGCCTGCCCGTCGCGACGAAGAAGAGGCCGTCGAAACCTAGCCCGGCCAGGCCAACATGGCCGAAGCGTGGCGCGTACGACCGGCAGACGAGGCCTGCGTGCGCGGGCTTGCCGCAAGCCTGGGTACGCGTGGGCTCACGGCGCGCATTCTGGTCGCGCGCGGCCATTCCACGCTTGAGCGTGCGGTTCGTTTCCTTTCGCCGCGGCTGGCGGACCTGCGGCCGCCGGAAGGAATGGCGGATCTGGAAGTCGCCATCGACCGCATCGTGCACGCCGTCGGAAAGGGCGAGAAGGTGGCGGTGTTCGGCGACTACGACGTCGACGGCCTCACCACCGCTGCGATTCTGGTGTTGATGCTGCGCGCGCTCGGGATCGAGGTGGTGGCGCGCATGGCGAAGCGGGCTTCCGGGTATGGCTTTTCGCCGACCGATGCCGCCGAGTTTCAGGCACAAGGATGCTCGTTGGTCCTGACGGGGGATTGCGGCACCAGCGACCACGATTCCGTCGAATTCTGCCGGCGCCACGACATCGACGTGATCGTCATCGATCACCACCACGTGCCGACTGGAAAGACGCCGGCTTTTGCGTTGCTCAATTCGCACCGGCAGGATGACTCCTTCTGCTTCAAGGGTCTCGCCTCGTGTGGCGTTGCATTCTATCTGGCTGCGGCCGTGCGCACCCGCCTGCGTGGCCAGGGCAATCCCAAAGCCGAAGCGCTCGATCCACGGTCGTGGCTCGATCTGGTCGCGCTCGGGACGATTGCGGACATGGTTCCTCTCACCGATGAGAATCGCATCCTTGTGGCAGCCGGATTGCGCGAGCTGTCGGCGCTGCGGCGGCCTGGCATTGCGGCGCTTGCGGAGATTGCCAACCTTTCGGCGGGCGGTGTCGGCACGACCGACGTGAGCTTCCGGCTGGCGCCGCGGCTCAACGCCGCCGGGCGACTCGGCGACTCGCAGCTGGCGCTCGATCTGCTCCTGGCCTGCGATCGGCCGACCGCGAATAGACTGGCTTCCGATCTCGACCAGCTCAATCGCGAGCGGCAGGCGATTCAGGAAAATGTTTGGTCCGAAGCGGTCGCGGCTGCTGAGGCGTATCAAGGCGACCCGGCTCTGGTGCTTGGCGCCGAGGGCTGGCACCAGGGCGTGGTCGGCGTGGTCGCCGCCAAGCTGGTGGAGAGGTATCAGAAGCCCACCGTGGTGATCGGGTTCAGCCAGGGGCAGGGCAGGGGATCGGCGCGTACCCTGGGCGGCTTCGACCTCTACCAAGGCCTGGCCGATTGTCGCGAACATCTTACCCTCTTTGGCGGACATCCGATGGCGGCCGGGGTGTCGCTCGATGAGGCGAAGATGGTCCCTTTCCGCAATGCCTTCGTCGCGGCGGCGCGCACCCATTTTGCCGCGATGCCGCGTGATGTAGCGGTCGAGGTCGATGCGGTGGCGAGATTGTCGGACATCGACATGGTTCAGGCCGAGGAGCTGATACGCCTGGCGCCTTTCGGAAATGCCAACCTCGAACCGCTGATTGCGATTCCAGGCGTCGTCGCGCGCAGCACGCGCGTGGTGGGCACTTCGCATTTGCAGCTCACCTTGGTCCATGACGGCGTGGTCAGCGACGCGATTGCGTTCGGCATGGCAGATCGCGATCCGGGGCAGGGGACTCGCCTTGATGTCATTGGCACCGCCGAGGTGGACCAGTTCCGCGGCCAACGCAAGATTCGCTTGCGTGTGCGCCATTTGCTGAGGAGTCTTGCCTGAGATGGATTCGCAAGACGACAAGGCGTCAAGCGAGCGCGATGAGATTCCTCGTCAGAGTCTCCTGGCTGCAATGCCGAAGCGCACGTTTGTTCGAGTCCTGGTCTTGATCGCGGCGCTGATTGGCATCGTCTATCTGCGCGAGCGCACTTCTTCCATCGCCGGCTGCATGTCGAGCGCCTTTCGCGTTCTTCCTCCGCCGGCGAGGGAGTCGTCGACCAGTCCGGTCAGGGCGCGCATCGAGCTGCGGATGGATGCTTCCACGAAGTCCCTGCAATGACGTCTCTTGCTGCCGCCATTCCCTGGGCGATTTTCGCAGTCCTGGTGGTGTGCGCGCTGGCCTTGGATCTCGGCATCTTCCACCGCCAGGCGCGTGCCCTCGGCATGCGCGAGGCCGGCATTTGGGTCGGGATTTGGATCGCGTTGGCGGCGGGCTTCGCTGGCTATGTCTTCTACAGCCGCGGCACCGACAAGGGCATGGACTTCACCCAGGCCTATTTCCTGGAGATGGCTCTATCGACCGACAATCTATTCGTGTTTCTGCTGATCTTCTCGTACTTTCGCGTCCCGGCCGCCTTTCAGCATCGGATCCTCTTCTGGGGCATCATCGGCGCGGTGTTGACCCGGGGCGTATTCATTTCCGCGGGCGCGGCCGTTGTGCATCACTTCCGGTGGATTCTCTATGCGCTCGGCGCTTTCCTCATCTACGCGGGCATCAAGGTGTTGCTGCACAAGCAGGAGAGCATCGATCCCTCGCGCAATCTGGTGCTGCGCCTGTTTCGGCGGCTGTTTCGCGTCGCCGACGATGAATTAGGCCCATATTTCACGGTCCGGCAGGACGGCAAGCTATGGGCCACGCCGCTTCTGGCCGTGCTGGTCGTGGTGGAAGCTGTCGACGTCACCTTCGCCGTTGACTCGATTCCAGCCATTTTCGGCGTGACCACCGACGTCTTCATCGTGCTGACCTCGAACGTCTTCGCCGTGCTCGGCTTGCGCGCTCTGTTTTTCCTGGTTTCCGGGCTGGCGCGAAAGCTGCCGTACCTGAATTACGGGATCGCGACCGTGCTCGGGTTCATCGGCGTCAAGATCATCCTCCAGTCGTTCTTGACCATTCCAGTCTTCCTGTCGCTGGGGGTTGTGCTTGGCGCGCTGCTGGTTGCCACGGTCGCGTCGCTGCTGTCGGTTCAGCGGCTGAGCAAGTAGATCAAGACCCCGACCACCAGCATGATCGCGCCGATCACGACCACCACCCGCTTGGCTTCGTTGCGGGTCGCGCCGGTATCCATGGCCCCGAGGCTGTCCTCAATGTGGCGGCGAAGCTCGTCGGTGTTGGCGTGCCGGTCGTCGCGCGATTTAGCGCACATCTTTTGCACGAGCTCGTCCACGGCCGGGGCAATCTCTAGCTCGGGCTTCAGTGACGACGGCGGTGGGGGGGGCGTCTGCAGATGGAATTGAATGATTTCGGTCGTGCTCTTCGACTTCTTGAAGGGAAGCTCGCCGGTCAGCATCTCGTAGGTGACCATCCCGAGCCCGTAGATGTCGGAGCGTCCGTCGAGCGGTTTGCCGCGCAGCTGCTCGGGCGACATGAATTCGAGCGTTCCCACGGTTTGCCCGATGGCGGTCAGGGCAGGTCCGGCCTTGCCGCCGTCGCCGGACATGATCTTGGCGATGCCGAAATCGAGCACCTTGACGAAGTCTTCGCCATCGCGCTCCTCGACCATGATGTTTTCGGGCTTCATGTCCCGATGGACGATGCCCTGGTCGTGTGCTTCCCCCAGTGCTTCGGCGACCTGGCTCAGAATGCGCAGGCACCGCTCGACCGGAATCGTGCCCGATGCGCGCTGGATGTCCTGCAGGCTTCGTCCCCGCACCAGCTCCATCGCCAGGTATAGGACCCCGTCTTCGGTCTGGTCGAAGTCGTAGATGATGACCGTGTGAGGGCTGCGCAGCTTCGAGCAGGCCTCGGCCTCACGACGGAAACGCGCGACCACGGTCGGATCGGCCACGCTTTGCGGATGCAGGACCTTGAGCGCGACCGGCCGTTCGGTGGCCACCTGCATGCCCTCGAACACCGCACCGAAACCGCCTTCGCCGATCTTGCGTTTGACGATGTAGCGGTTGTTCAGCGTCCGCCCCACCAAGCTATCGAGCGAAACCGGGACCGGTCCCCGCCCGAGCGCCGATGGTGTTCCAAGGCCAATCGGGCCCGAGCGCGAGGCGGGCATCGGGATGGGAACGCCCATGGGTGGACTTACGTGGGGCGCGGCCTTCGGCATTCCGGACAGGCGGTCGAGGAGCTGGTCGAACGGCCGCTCGCCTGAAACTTGCGGCACGGCGCTGGGCAGGGCAGTGCCGCAAACGCCACAGAAGTGAGCCTCCGCATCCGAGACCGATCGACACTTTGGACAAATCCGATTGGTAGCCATGGTCAACGCGGCGTCTGGGCGGCAGATGAATCGGGATTTCCGTTCGAGGCTTGGCCGCCAGCCAACGGCGCAGGCGGATTGACCTTGCTTGGCACCGGGCTCGTTGGCAGATCGGGCAGGCTCTTCTGCTGGAACGCGAGAAACAGCGCCCCGCCGAGCGCGGCGAGCAGGGTTACCAGAACGAAGGTCAAGAACGGCCGTGAGGCGGTTTCTTCGGCCGCTTGGACGTTGGTGTTGGTGTCGGTCGACGGGGTGGATGCGGTGGGGCTCACCAGGGTCGTCGGCAGGGCTCCCGGCGACGTCAAGTCGATAGCTTCCGCGTGCACCGGAACTTCCTGGGTGATTTTGTCACTCGGCGGCGACGGGTGATGTTTGGTCGGTTCGGGATCCGCCGGGTCTTCACCGGGGTCGAACAGCGCGAAGCCCAAGCTTGGGTTGGGCTCGGGTGGCGGCAGGCCTTCGCCGTCGAAGCGCGCCACGACCACACTGATGTTGTCGGGTCCCTCGCGTTCCAATGCCTTGGCGATGAGGGCGTCACACGCCTTCTTCGGATCCGGCTCGGCGAGCAGGATGTCTCTCATCTCTTCGTCGGTGACGGGCCCGTGCAGCCCGTCGGAGGAGACCAGAACCACGTCGCCGCGACAGACCGCAATGCTGGAAAGCACGACATCGACCCGTTCTTGCACGCCCAGCGCTTGCAGGATGATG